>JBEVLS010000313.1:0-5985 GCA_040509015.1 Microbacterium sp. | reverse complement strand
GTGCAGATGCACGGCAGCGAAGACGGGCTCGAGCTTCCGGTCGAGGTCGCCTCGCACATCTTCCTGGTCGACGAGATCCGCTGATTCCCGCGGGTCGCGCCCGACGTCCAGGCATCTGCCAGGCCCACAGCGTGACAGATTCGTTACCTTTGGGGTAGCCTCGGAAAGTCCACAGGCGAGAAGCCCGCCGAAGACCCCGCACGGATTGCCTCACCGGTTCGTCGTCCGCGCGGTGAAGCCCGCATATCGTGCCCCGACATCGAGTGCTGACGAGCCAGCGCCCCGGCGCAGAGGCGCCGGAGGACAGTTTGGCTGAAGAGAACGACTACGCCGCGATCGAGCCGCACGGCGAGACAGCGCCCCCCTCGCGACGCGACCGCTCGCGCACGAGCGTGAAGTCCCGCCCCGTGAAGACCAAGGCTCCGGCCAAGGTCAAGGCTCCTCGTCCCGTCAAGGCCGCGCGCCCGACCGCGCCGAAGTCCCGCCGGCGGCCGCTTCGCAGCCTCGTCATCCTGACGATGGTCGGCGGGCTCGTCGCCACGGTCGCGATCCCCGCCTACGCGGCCAGCACGCGTCTTCCTGTCGAGGACGCCCAGACGCTCCAGCAGATGTCGGCCGTCGACGCGCAGTCGCTCGTGGTCGCCTCCGACGCGACCGCGACCGAGCTCGCCCGCGACAGCTACTCGGCCACCACCGAGGACGAGATCGCCAAGAAGAAGGCCGCCGAGGCCGCCGCCGCCCGTGCGCGCGCCCTGGCCAAGTCGACGTCGGCCGCGGCATCGGTGCCCGTCAACATCAACCTCGTCTCGCCCGGCACGGGCGAGGTGCGCTGGCCCATCCTCAACTTCACCAAGGGTCGCGGTCTCGGCGACTCCGGCTACCACCAGGGCGTCGACCTGCTCGCACCCGGCGGCACCCCGCTGTACGCGGCGGCCGCGGGCGTCGTCCGCACGTCGCAGGAGGCGTTCGGCGGCTACGGCGTCGCCGTCGTGATCGACCACGTCATCGGCGGCCAGCGCGTCTCGACGCTCTACGGCCACATGACCTACGGCAGCCGTCAGGTCGTCGCCGGTCAGACGGTCGAGGCGGGCCAGCTCATCGGCCTCGTCGGCAGCACCGGCAGCTCGACCGCGAACCACCTGCACTTCGAGGTGCGCGTCAACAACGGACTCGTCGACCCGTGGGCCTGGCTCACGGCGAACGCCGGCTGATCGCGGCATCCGTTCGACGACACGCCACCGCGTGTTCACACCGGCACGGCCCCGGCCGCTTCGGCGTGCGTTAGCCTGATCCCGACGCTGAGAGAAGCGGAGGGAGCCCATGGGCAGCACTCCTCGCATCCGCACCATGGATGCGCTGGGACGCCATGTCCTGCGGCATTGCACGATCGGATGCCACGGTCCTTCCGTGGCGCCAAGGCGCTGTCTGTGAAGACGGCGCCTTTTTTCGTGCCCTGAACACTCCTCTGATCGTCACGACCGAACAACCGAGAAGCCGTCCCGGCCGTTCGAGAGGATGAGGAATGCGCACTCTGGTGCTGAATGCGGGGTATGAGCCACTGGCCGTCGTGTCGTTCAAACGAGCCCTCGTGCTCGTGATGAACGAGAAGGCGACCGTCATCGAGCTGGTCGAGGGGGATCCCGTCTGGGGTGCTCGCGGCTCGTACGAGAGACCCGCGGTGATCCTGCTGACCAGATACGTCCGCGTGCCCGGCGGTCGCCGCGTGCCGGTGACCAGACGCGGTGTGCTGCGTCGCGACGGACACCGCTGCGGCTACTGCGGCAAGGCCGCGTCGACGATCGACCACGTGCTGCCGCGTTCGCGCGGAGGCGCCGATTCGTGGGAGAACCTCGTCGCGTGCTGCCTGCGCTGCAACAACGTCAAGGGCGACCGGACGCCGGAGGAGATGCGGTGGGAGCTGCGCCTCGCGCCGCACCCGCCGCGCGGAGGCCAGTGGACCGTCCGGGGCGCCGAGCGCACGGATCCGCGCTGGGAGCCGTATCTGGCGCTCGCCGCCTGATCAGCGCTCGTCGAGCAGCGCGAGCCACCTCGTGAGGATCGGCTCGAGCTCGTCGACGTCGTGCGCGCCGAGTTCGGCGAGCAGTCGGTGCTCGTTGGCGATGTGCGCCGTGAAGGCGCGGTCGATGACGTCGCGTCCGGCGGGGGTCAGCCTGACGATGCGCTTGCGGGCATCGGATGCCGCGGCTCGCCGCTCGACGAGTCCGCGGGCGACGAGCCGGTCGACGCGCTTGGTGAGTCCGCCGGTGGTGACGAGCGTGTGGTCGGCGAGTTCGCCCGCCGCGCGCTCGTAGGGCTCGCCCGCTCGGCGCAGCGTCGCGAGGACGTCGAACTCGCCCTCGGTGAGCCCGAACTCTCCATAGACCTCGACGAGTCGCTCGGTGAGTTCGAGGGCGACGCGGTGGAGGCGCCCGATCACGCCCTGGGGCGACGGGTCGAGGTCGGGCCGCTCGCGGCGCCACTCGGCCTGCAGTTCGGCGACGCGGTCGGGGCGGGGAGCGGCATCCATCGCATCAGTTTATCGCCGCAGCCGATTTATCTTCCCGGTAAGGTAAAGTATCTTCCATGGAAGATAAGCGCTGGTTCTGGATCGCCGTCACGGCGATCGCGCCGATCGCCTGGGGCAGCACCTACGTCGTGACGCGCAATCTGCTGCCGCCGGAGTCTCCGCTGTGGGGGAGCGTGCTGCGGGCTCTGCCGGCGGGTCTCATCGTGCTGCTGATCGCCCGTCGCCTGCCGACGGGCTCGTGGTGGTGGCGATCGCTCGTGCTCGGCGTGCTGAACGTCGGCGGCTTCTTCGTGCTCGTCTACATCGCCGGGCAGCGCCTGCCTTCGAGTCTCGCGTCGACGCTGATGTCCACCTCGGCCGCGTGCATGCTGCTGTTCGCCTGGCTGCTGCTCAAGCGTCGCCCGCGCGCCGCGGCCGTGGTGGGCGCCGTGGTCGGACTCGTCGGCGTCGGAGTGATGCTCGGCTTCGACGCGGCGGGCTTCGACGTGTGGGGCGTCGTCGCGTCGCTCGGCGCGATGGTCGCCTCGTCGATCGGATTCGTGCTCACGACCCGGTGGGGATCCGACATCCCGGCCCTGCCGATGACCGCGTGGCAGCTCGTCGGCGGCTCCCTCGTGCTCGTGCCGGCCGCGCTCCTGGTCGAGGGGATGCCGCCGGCGCTCACCGTGCCCTCGGCGCTCGGCTTCGCGTACGTCGCCCTCATCGGCACGGCCGTCGCGTACGTCGCGTGGTTCGCGGGGCTGCGCCACCTGTCGCCCGGCGTCGTCGGGATCGTCGGCCTCCTCAACCCCGTGACGGGCGTGCTGCTCGGCGTCGGGATCGCGGGCGAGGTCTTCGGCGTCGCGCAGGGCGTCGGGATCGCGCTCGTCCTCGCCGGCATCGCGCTCGGGGCGCTGCCGTCGCGGTCCGTGCGTGCGCAACCGCAGACGGTGCCGTCGACACGCCGGGACCTCGCGGTGGGGCGTCGGCGTGTCAGGCGAACCGTCCGTGGTCATGCGCGCGGCCGGACGTGATGGGATGGGGGCATGACCCGAGCCCTCATCGTGATCGACATGCAGCGCGCCTTCGACGACCTGGACTTCTGGGGGCCGACGACCAATCCGGCGTGCGAGGCGAACGTGGCCGCGCTCATCGGTGCGTGGCAGGCAACGGGTGAGCCGATCGTCGTCGTGCGCCACGATTCCGTCTCGCCGGGCTCGCCGCTGAATCCCGCAGAGCCGGGCAACGCGCTCGTCGACGCCGTCGCGGCGGTGCAGCCGGCGCTGTTCGTGACGAAGAGCGTGAACTCCGCCTTCTACGGCGACCCCGATCTGCACGCGTGGCTGCGGCAGCAGGGCGTCGACGAGCTCGTGGTGTGCGGCATCCAGACCAACATGTGCGTCGAGACGACGGCCCGCATGGCCGGCAATCTCGGCTATGACGTGACGGTGGCGCTGGATGCCACGCGCACCTTCGATCTGACGGCGGATGTCGCGGGCCTCGGCACGGTGACCCGCACCGCCGACGAGCTCATGGCGGCGACGGCGCTCGTGCTGCAGGAGGGCGGCTTCGCCCGCATCGAGACGACCGGGGCGCTGGTCGGGTAGCGCGGTGAGAGCAGGCGATCCGGCCGCAACAGGCTGATCGGCGCCGACGTCGCCTGTTCTCGGCGGAATGCCTGTTCTCGACGCACCTGACGACGGTGTCGGCGGTGGGAGATATCTTCGAATCCTCGGTTGAGTAGCTAGAACAAAAGTTCTAGCCTTGGGGGATGAGGGGCACCGTGCAGCTGACGGCATCACGCGCTCCGGCTCCGCCGGACGAAGTGACCCGTCTGCGCGCCCAGCTCGACCGCATGCAGGGCCGCAAGCTCGATGCGCCCGTGCTGCCGGTGGCTCCCGCGCTCGCCGAGCTGCTGCCGGGCGGCGGGCTGCGCCCCGGTGCGGCCTACTCCCTTCCGCGGTCGACGTCGCTGCTGCTGGCCCTCATCGCGCAGGCGTCGCAGACCGGTTCGTGGTGCGGAGTGGTCGGCATGCCGCGGCTCGGCGCCGAGGCGGCCGAGTCGATGGGGGTCGACCTCTCGCGGCTCGTGCTCATCCCCGACCCCGGCCAGCGGTGGCTCGCGGTGGCCGCGACGATCGCCGATGTGCTGCCCGTCGTGGCGGTGCGTCCGACCGGTCGTGCCCCCGACGGCGAGATCGCGCGCCTCGCGGGGCGCCTGCGCGATCGCGGCGCCGTGCTGCTCGTGCAGGGTCCGTGGCCGCAGGCCGAGGCGGTGCTCGAGCTGGGCGAGCCGGGGTGGACGGGGCTCGGCCGCGGCCACGGCTACCTCTCGGAACGCACCGTCACCGTCACGGCGGCGTCGAGGCGCTGGCCGGTTCCGCGCACCGGCCAGGTGCTCCTGCCCGCGGCGGGCGGCGGTGTCGGCGCCGCGCCGGCACGTCTCACACGGGTCGAAGAGATGCCCGCCGAGTGGTCGAGGGCGGGGTGAGCATGGATTCCCCGGTGCGCAGCCTCATGCTGTGGTTCCCCGATTGGCCGGTCACGGCGCTCACGCGGGCGGGTGAGTCGTCGACGGATGCCGCGCAGCCCCTCGATCCCGCACTGCCGATCGCCGTGGTCGAGGCGAACCTCGTCGTCTCGTGCTCGGCCGCCGCCCGCGCCGAGGGGGTGCGGCGCGGGCAGCGCCGCCGCGACGCCCAGTCGCGCTGCCCGGGGCTCACGATCGTCCCGGCCGACGTCGCGCGCGACCACCGCGCCTTCGCGCCGATCGTCGCGCAGATCGAGGAGCGCGCTCCGGGCGTGCAGCTCGTGCGGCCCGGGCTCTGCGCGCTCCGCGCCCGCGGACCCGCCCGTTACTACGGCGGCGAGCACGAGGCGGCGCGCATGCTGATCACGGTGCTGCGCGAGCACGGGCTCCACGACGTGCGGGCGGGCGTCGCCGACGGACCCTTCACCGCCGAGCAGGCCGCGATGGCGGGCTCGACCCGCGGTGAGCCGGTCTTCATCGTCCCTTCCGGCGGTGCCGCGGGGTTCCTCGCTCCGCTGTCGATCGCGGTGCTCGACGCGTCGGCGATGAGCGCCGCGGCCACGCGCGGCCGCACGTCCGCTCGCGACGATCTCACCGGGCTCCTCGCGCGCCTGGGCGTGCAGACGCTGGGCGACTTCGCCGCGATGCCCGACGAGCGGGTGCGCGAGCGGTTCGGCGATCGCGGCATCCGTCTTCACGATCTCGCGGGCGGCCGTGATTCCCAGCCCGTGCAGCCGCGCACGCCTCCGCCCGAGCTGCACCGCGAGGTCGCGTTCGAGCCGCCGGTCGAGATCGCCGACCAGGTCGCGTTCGGCATGCGCGTCGCCGCCGACGAGTTCATCGCCGGGCTCGGGGCGATCGACCTCGTGTGCACCGAGCTGCGGGTCGAGCTCGTCGGCGACCGGGGTGAGCGCAGCGAGCGGGTGTGGCTGCATCCGGCGTCGTTCGA
>JBEVLS010000312.1:0-3319 GCA_040509015.1 Microbacterium sp. | reverse complement strand
GGGCGCCGAGACCGCACCATCGCTCGACGAGGCGCTCGCGCTCGCCGGTGACGGGCGCGTGTGGGTGATCGGCGGCGGAGCCCTCTTCCGTGAGGCGATCGCCCGAGCCGACCTGCTGGAGGTGACCGAGCTCGACCTCGCGGTCGACGGCGACACGTTCGCGCCGTCGCGCGCAGGCTGGGCGATCGTCGACGACGGCGAGTGGCAGACGTCCCGCACCGGCATCCGATATCGCTTCCTGCGTCTCGAACCCGCCGCTTAGGCTGGCTCGCATGACGACCGCCCTCATCACCGGCGCGAGCTCGGGTCTCGGCGCCGAGTACGCACGACAGCTCGCCGCGCGCGGCGCCGACCTCGTGCTCGTCGCCCGAGACCGCACCGCGCTCGAGACCTCGGCGGCCGAGCTGCGCAGCGCCCACGGCGTGACGGTCGAGGTGATCGCCGCCGACCTTCTGAAGCCGCGCCAGCGCGAGAAGGTCGAGGCCCGCCTCGCCGACGCGTCGCGACCGGTGCAGGTGCTGGTGAACAACGCCGGCCACGGACTCCCGCTCGCTTTCGAGCGCAACGACATCGAGGACGAAGCGCGCCACCTCGAGCTGCACGTCGAGGTCACGATGCGCCTCATGCACGCGGCCCTCGCCCCGATGCTGGCGCGGGGGAGCGGCCGGATCATCAACGTGGCCTCCGTCGCCGCGTTCATCCCCCGCTCGACGTACGGAGCGGTCAAGGGCTGGATCGTGAGCTTCAGCCGCTGGGCAAACGGCCGCTACTCGCCCAAGGGCGTCACCGTGACGGCCGTCTGCCCCGGATTCACCCACACGAACTTCCACGAGCGCGCGGGACTCCCGCCGGGGCAGGAGGGGGTCGCCCCGTGGATGTGGCTCGACGCCGACCAGGTCGTGTCGGAGTCGCTCCGCGACGCCGCGCGCGGAAAAGCCGTCTCGGTGCCGTCGCTCAAGTACAAGGTGCTCGTGGCGCTCGCCCGGATCGCACCGCCGGGCCTCGCCGCCCGCGTCGGCGAGTCCGGCCGCTGAGCCGCCGCGGGCGACGGGAGGCGCGGCATCCCGATAGCCTGAGAGCATGACGCATCAGGGCAATCCCTTCGGGCAGGTGCTCGTCGCGCTCGTCACTCCGATGACGGCCGACGGCGAGGTCGACTGGCCCGCGGTCGAGAAGCACATCGACGACGTCATCGCCGCAGGGGCCGACGGCATCGTCGTGACCGGCACGACGGGTGAGACCAGCACCCTCACCGATGGCGAGAAGATCCGTCTCGTCGAGGTGGGCAAGGACGTCGCCGCGGGTCGCGCCAAGATCATCACGGGCGGCGGCTCGAACGAGACCGCGCACGCGATCGAGCTCTACAAGGCCAGCGAGAAGGCCGGCGCCGACGGCATCATGATCGTCACGCCCTACTACAACAAGCCGACGCAGGCGGGCATCCTGACGCACTTCCGTCTCGTGGCCGACGCGACCGACCTGCCGGTGATCCTCTACGACATCCCGGGTCGCACGGGCGTGCCGATCAAGTACGAGACGATCCTGCGTCTCGCCAAGCACCCGAACATCCTCGCGATCAAGGACGCCAAGGGCGATTTCAGCGAGGTGAGCCGCGTGCTCAACCAGACCGACCTCCTCTACTTCTCGGGCGACGACGCGAACGTGCTCCCGCACCTGTCGATCGGCGCATCGGGGCTGATCGGCGTCACGGCCAACATCGCTCCCGCGCCGTACCGCGCGATCATCGACGCCGTCAACGCCGGCGACCTGGCCACCGCCACCGCCGCCCACCGCAAGCTCGAGCCGCTCGTCCGCGCCGTCATGACGCACGTGCCGGGCACCGTCGCGGCGAAGTACATCCTGCACGGCCTCGGCCGTATCGGCAGCCCGCGCGTGCGCCTGCCGCTGGTCGGTCCCGAAGAGTGGGAGGCCGCCAAGATCGAGGACGAACTCGCCCTCGTCTCGGACGTCCCCGGCGCCGATTTCTCCAACTTCCGCCCCGACCGCAACGCCGCCGCCGGCGGCGCTCTGCCGAAGGTGTCGGGCACGACGCGATAACACCGCCGCACGACGCGGCGAGAGACCGGATGCCACGGCATCCCGAGGAGGCAACAGATGCCCACCAGCCCCTACGACCCGCCCGCACTCGCCGACGGGACGCTCCGCGTCACGCCCTTGGGCGGTCTCGGCGAGGTCGGCCGCAACATGACCGTGTTCGAGTACGGCGGCAAGCTGCTCATCGTCGACTGCGGCGTGCTGTTCCCCGAAGAGCACCAGCCGGGCGTCGACCTGATCCTGCCCGACTTCGAGCCGATCAAGGATCGCCTCGACGACGTCGTGGGCGTCGTGCTGACGCACGGTCACGAAGACCACATCGGCGCCGTCCCCTACCTCCTTCGCCTCAAGCGCGACATCCCGCTGATCGGCTCGGGGCTCACGCTCGCCCTCGTCGAGGCGAAGCTGAAAGAGCATCGCATCAAGCCCTACACGCTCACGGTGCGCGAGGGGCAGACCGAGCAGCTCGGCCCGTTCGACCTCGAGTTCATCGCGGTGAACCACTCGATCCCCGATGCGCTGGCCGTCGCGATCCGCACGCCCGCAGGCCTCGTGCTGGCCACGGGCGACTTCAAGATGGACCAGCTGCCGCTGGACGGGCGGCTCACGGACCTCCGCGCGTTCGCGCGTCTCGGCGAAGAGGGGGTCGACCTGTTCCTCGTCGACTCGACGAACGCCGAAGTCCCCGGGTTCACGCCGCTCGAGCGCGAGATCGGGCCGGTCCTCGACCAGGTCATCGGCAAGTCGCCGCGACGCGTGATCGTCGCGAGCTTCTCGAGCCACGTGCACCGTGTGCAGCAGGTGCTGGATGCCGCGGCCGCCCACGGACGCAGGGTCGCGCTGCTCGGGCGCAGCATGCTGCGCAACATGACGATCGCCGAAGAGCTCGGCTACCTCGACGTGCCCGAGGGCATCTTCATCGACTACAAGAAGGCCCGCGACCTGCCCGACGATCAGATCGTCTACATGTCCACGGGGTCCCAGGGCGAGCCGATGGCCGTCCTCAGCCGCATGGCCAACAACGACCACGCGATCGAGCCGGGGCCGGGCGACACCGTCATCCTCGCGTCGAGCCTCATCCCGGGCAACGAGACCGCCATCTACCGGGTCATCGACGGGCTCACCAAGCTGGGCGCGAACGTCGTCCACAAGGGCAACGCGAAGGTGCACGTCTCGGGTCACGCCGCGGCGGGCGAACTCCTCTACTGCTACAACATCCTCAAGCCCCGCAACGTCCTCCCGATCCACGGCGAGTACCGGCATC
>JBEVLS010000311.1:0-4514 GCA_040509015.1 Microbacterium sp. | reverse complement strand
AGATCCGGATGCCGCGATCCGCGCCGCCGAGGGTCGCGTGCGCGTGCAGGACGAAGGCTCGCAGCTGGCCGCCCTCGCCCTCACCCGGGCGTTCCCGGTCGCGGAGGGCGAGCGCTGGCTCGATCTCTGCGCGGGCCCGGGCGGCAAGACCGCGGTGCTCGCGGCCGAGGCCCTCGCCCACGGCGCATCGCTCGAGGCGAACGAGATCTCACCCGCCCGCGCCGGTCTCGTGCGCCAGGCGATCGCCGGCGTGCCGCTGCACGTCGAGGTGACCGAGCAGGACGGTCGCCGGCGTGCCGCCGAGAACCCCGACACCTACGATCGCATCCTCGTCGACGCGCCCTGCACGGGGCTCGGTGCGCTCCGCCGCCGTCCCGAAGCGCGGTGGCGCAAGTCGCCGGCCGACGTGCCCGAGCTCACCGAGCTGCAGCGCGGACTCCTCTCGTCGGCGGTCTCGGCGCTCAAGCCCGGGGGAGTGGTCGCCTACGTCACGTGCTCGCCCCACCTCGCCGAGACGAGCGGCGTCGTGGTCGAGGTGCGCCGCGAGTGGGGCGACGCGATCGAGGAGCTCTCGGCGCGCGACGCCGTGACGGCGGCGTCCCGGTCCGATCCCGGGCTCCTCCCGCAGGCCGACGGGTCGGGGCGAGCCCAGCTCTGGCCGCACCGGCACAACACCGACGCGATGTCGATATCGCTCCTGCGGCGACGCTGAGCAGGGATCACTCGGCGAGCACGAACCCCGCAGGCATGCTCGCGAACTCGGCACGGAGGGTCACCAGAGCGGCCGGATGCGTCCGGGCGAGGTCGGTCGCGTCGACCGTCACCGACGATCCTTCAGGCACGACGCCCGACAGCTCGCGCAGCACCGCGACGATGCGCTCCGTGCCGGCGAATCCGAGTTCACCGCTCAGGCGCAGCACGCGGCCCGACGGTGTCTCGTCGATCCGGACGGCCGGGACGGCGACGCTCTCGTGGGCTTCGAGCAGATGCATCCCGAATCGTTCGGCCAGCGTCTCGACCGCGACGATCCCGCGCACCGTGTTGCCGTGCTCGTCGAGTCGGGGGCTGAACGCGGCGACGCCGAACTGCGAGGGCGCCACCGCGAGCAGACCGCCGCTGACGCCGCTCTTGGCCGGAAGGCCGACCCGCAGCATCCATTCGCCGGAGTAGTCGTACATGCCGCAGCTCGCCATGATCGACAGCACGTCGCGCGCGACCCGCTCGTCGACGACGCGGTGGCCGGTGACGGGGTTGACGCCTCCGAACGCGAGCGTCGCGCCCATGACGGCGAGATCGCGCACCGTGACCAGCAGCGAGCACTGGCGGAAGTACG
Organism: Microbacterium sp.; assembly: GCA_040509015.1. Taxonomy (GTDB): domain Bacteria; phylum Actinomycetota; class Actinomycetes; order Actinomycetales; family Microbacteriaceae; genus Microbacterium. The sequence continues at coordinate 3,181 of JBEVLS010000311.1, read as the reverse complement.
TCTCGACGGCCGTCTCGACCGAGCCCTCGATCACGCCGTGCGAGCGCAGCAGATGACCGAAGGCGCGGTTGCGGTCGCCGGTGGCGGATTCCGAGCGGTAGACGTCCTCGTCGACCCACAGCGAGCGGCCGGCGAACCCCGACAGCAGATCGACGATGCGGGTCATCCGCTCGTCGACGTCGTCGCCGCGGACGAGGGCCGTCGTCGCGATCGCGCCCGCGTTGACCATCGGATTGGCGGGCCTGCCCGTGCCCTGTTCGAGGCTGATCGCGTTGAACGGCTCGCCGCTGGGTTCGACGCCGACCTTCTCGAGCACGGCGTCGCGGCCCCTCTCGGCGAGGGCGAGCGCGAGCACGAACGGCTTCGAGATCGACTGGATCGTGAACTCGTGCTCGGCGTCGCCGACCGAGCGCACGCGTCCGTAGGGGCCGACGACGGCGAACGCCAGCCGCTCGGGGTCGGCGGCGGCGAGCTCGGGGATGTAGCCCGCGGGGATGCCGGAGTCGATCGGACGGATCTCATCGAGCAGATCGTCGAGCAGCGAGGTGATGGGATCCACGGCTCGACCATAATGGAGCCGTGCCCGACGACATCGACCGCGCTGGCGGCATCCGCATCAACCCGAGCATCCTGGCAGCCGATTTCGTCAACATGCAGGCCGAGCTCGCCCGCATCGCGTCGGCCGATTTCGTGCACGTCGACGTCATGGACAACCATTTCGTCCCGAATCTGACGTTCGGTCCGCAGATGGTCGGGCGCATCCAGGCGACGAGCCCGGTGCCGCTCGACGTCCACCTCATGATCGACGATCCTGCCCGCTGGGCTCCCGAGTACGCCGAGCTGGGCGCCGCATCCGTCACGTTCCATCTCGAGGCGGCTGCCGAGCCGGTCGCGCTGGCTCGGCACCTGCGGTCGATCGGCGCGCGGGCGGGTGTCGCCGTCAAACCCGCGACACCGGTCGAAACGCTCTTCGACGTGCTCGACGAATTCGATCAGGTGCTCGTGATGACCGTCGAGCCCGGCTTCGGCGGGCAGTCGTTCATGCCCGAGACGATGCCCAAGCTCACGGCTCTCGCGGCCGAGGCCCGGCGTCGTGGCTCGAGCGTGTGGCTGCAGGTGGACGGCGGCATCGGCGAGTCCACGATCGCGCAGGCGGCCGAGGCGGGTGCCGACACGTTCGTCGCGGGGTCCGCCGTCTTCGGCGCAGGCGATCCGGATGCGGCGATCGCCGCGCTGCGCTCGTCGGCTGCGCATCACGCCCACTGACCCGTGGTCGCCGGGCGCGTGCCGGAGCCCGGTACCCTTGCAGGGTGAAGACGTTCGACGCCCTGTTCGCCGAGCTCGCCGCGAAAGCCGCTGAGCGCCCCGAAGGATCGGGTACCGTCGCGCAGCTCGACGCCGGCGTCCACGCGATCGGCAAGAAGATCGTCGAAGAGGCGGCCGAGGTCTGGATGGCCGCCGAGTACGAGTCGACGGATGCCGCAGCCGAGGAGATCTCGCAGCTGCTCTACCACCTGCAGGTGCTCATGCTCGCGAAGGGGCTGTCGCTCGAGGACGTCTACCGACATCTCTGAGCAGGCCGTCCACCCTTCCCCTGACTCCGAAAGCTCCGCTGCCATGCTGCGTATCGCCGTGCCGAACAAGGGCTCGCTGGCCGAGACCGCTACCGAGATGCTCGCGGAGGCCGGCTACACCGGTCGCCGCGACCCGAAAGACCTCCACGTCATCGACCCGCAGAACGAGGTCGAGTTCTTCTACCTGCGCCCGAAGGACATCGCGACCTATGTCGGCTCCGGCGCCCTCGACGTCGGGATCACGGGCCGCGACCTGCTTCTGGACGCGCGGATGCCCGGTGCCCGCGAGGTCGAGGCGCTGGGCTTCGGCGGCTCGACGTTCCGATTCGCGGGCCCCCCAGGGCGATTCGCGTCGGTCGCCGACCTCGAAGGTCTCCGGGTCGCGACCGCCTACCCGGGTCTCGTCGACGGGTTCCTCGACGACCACGACGTCGCGGTCGACCTCGTGCCGCTGGACGGCGCGGTGGAGTCCGCGGTGCAGCTCGGCGTGGCGGACGCGGTCGCCGACGTCGTGTCGACGGGCACGACGCTGAAGCAGGCCGGGCTCGAGATCTTCGGTCCGGTCCTGCTCGAGTCCGAAGCCGTGCTGATCGCCGGCCCGACCGACGCTCCCGGCAGCGAGACGCTCCTGCGTCGCCTGCGCGGCGTCATGGTCGCCCGCCGCTACGTGCTCGTGGACTACGACCTGCCCGTCGCGCTCATCGACGACGCCGTGGCTCTCGCGCCGGGAATCGAGTCGCCGACGATCTCGCCGCTGCGCGACCCCGAGTGGGTGGCGGTGCGCGTCATGGTCCCGCGCAAGGGCGTCAACCAGATCATGGACGCCCTGTATGCGATCGGGGCGCGCGCGATCCTCGTCACCGCGATCCACAACGCGAGGCTGTGATGAGTCTCGTCTGCCGCGTGATCCCGTGCCTCGACGTCGCCGCCGGGCGCGTCGTGAAGGGCGTGAACTTCGAGAACCTGCGCGACATGGGCGACCCCGTCGAACTCGCGCGCGAGTACTTCCGTCAGGGCGCCGACGAACTGACGTTCCTCGACGTCACCGCCACCGTCGACGAGCGGTCGACGACCTACGACGTCGTACGGCGCACGGCCGAAGAGGTCTTCATCCCGCTCACGGTCGGCGGGGGAGTGCGCTCGGTCGACGACGTCGCGCGGCTGCTCGCCGTCGGCGCCGACAAGATCGGCGTGAACTCCGCTGCGATCGCGCGCCCGGCGCTCCTCGACGAGATCGCCGACCGTTTCGGTGCGCAGGTGCTCGTGCTGTCGCTCGATGTGAAGCGAGGCGGCGACACCGATTCCGGATTCGTGGTCACCACGCACGGCGGGCGCACCGAGACGACCCTCGACGCCCTCGCCTGGGCGCGCGAGGCGATCGATCGCGGCGCGGGCGAGCTGCTGGTCAACTCGATCGACGCCGACGGCACGAAGGCCGGCTTCGACCTCGAGCTCGTCGGCCTCATGCGCGAGATCTCGAGCGTGCCCGTGATCGCTTCGGGCGGAGCCGGCAGCGCGCAGGACTTCGGCCCCGCGATCCACGCGGGCGCGGACGCGGTGCTCGCGGCATCCGTCTTCCACTCCGGTCAGCTGACGATCGGCGACGT
>JBEVLS010000310.1:0-11143 GCA_040509015.1 Microbacterium sp. | reverse complement strand
TGAGCCGCGAGGAACGGATGCCGCGGCTCAGGCGGCCTGAGCGACCACGGCGGCGACCGCCGAGGTGAAGAACGACAGGCCGTCCACGCCCGACCGCATCGCGGCAGCGGTGTCGGGTCCGAAACCGGCCTCGACCGCGTGCTCGGGGTGGGGCATGAGTCCGACGACGTTCCCGCGCTCGTTCGCGATGCCGGCGATGTCGCGGAGCGACCCGTTCGGGTTCACCCCGACGTAGCGGAAAGCCACCAGGCCTTCGCCCTCGAGACGGTCGAGCTCGTCCTCGGAGGCGATGTAGCCGCCGTCCGCGTTCTTCAGCGGGATGACGATCTCCTGGCCGGTGCGGAAATCCGAGGTCCACGCGGTGTCGGAGTTCTCGACGCGCAGGCGCTGGTCGCGGCGGATGAACTGCTGGTGCGCGTTGCGGATGAGTCCGCCCGGCAGCAGGTGCGCCTCGACGAGCATCTGGAAGCCGTTGCAGATGCCGAGCACGGGCATTCCGGATGCCGCGGCATCCTTAACCTCGGACATGATCGGGGCGAGAGCGGCGATCGCCCCGGCGCGCAGATAGTCGCCGTAGCTGAAGCCTCCGGGAAGCACGAGGGCGTCGACGCCCTCGAGGTCGTGCGATCCGTGCCAGAGGGCGACCGGCTCGCCGCCGGCGATGCGGATCGCGCGCTGTGCGTCGCGGTCGTCGAGCGAACCGGGGAAGGTGATGACGCCGATGCGGACGGTCACTCCACGACCTCGATGCCGACCACGTCCTCGATGACCGAGTTGGAGAGGATGTCGTCTGCGATCCGCCGCGCCTGCGCCAGCGTCGCCTCGTCGACCTCGCCGTCGACCTGGAGTTCGAATCGCTTGCCGATGCGGATGCCCTGGAATGTGTCGACACCCAGTCGCGCGAGAGCGCCGGCGACCGCCTTTCCCTGCGGGTCCAGCAGCTCGGCCTTGGGCATGACGTCGACGACGAGACCCTCGCGGCCGCGCAACGCATCGCCGACGAGATCCTCTCGAACTCGGTGATCGAGGACGTCGTGGGCGTCGAGGTCGTGGAGTGACGGCGCGGATCGGGGTCATCACGTTCCCCGGGTCGCTCGACGATCGCGACGCGCAGCGCGCGATCCGCATCGCGGGCGGCGAGCCCGTCGCCCTCTGGCACGGGTCGCACGACCTCGAGGGCGTCGACGCCCTCGTGCTCCCCGGCGGCTTCAGCTACGGCGACTATCTTCGCGCCGGCGCGATCGCCGCTCTCGCGCCGATCATGTCCGAGGTGAAAGATGCCGCGGCATCCGGAATGCCCGTTCTCGGCATCTGCAACGGCTTCCAGATGCTCGTCGAGGCGCACCTGCTCCCGGGCGGACTCATCCGCAACGCGCACCAGCAGTTCATCCGCCGCGACCAGCGCCTGCGTGTCGAGAACGCCGACACCGCCTGGACCTCGGATTTCCGTTCGGGCCAGGAGATCGTCATCCCGCTCAAGAACGCCGACGGCGGCTACATCGCCTCGGAGGACGAACTCGACCGCCTCGAGGGCGAAGGTCTCGTGGCCTTCCGCTACGTCGGCGTTAACCCCAACGGTTCTCTCCGCGACATCGCGGGAATCGCGAACGAGCGCGGCAACGTCGTCGGCCTCATGCCCCACCCCGAACACGCCGTCGAAGAGGGCTTCGGCCCGGACACCGCAGCGGCCATGCGCTCGGGCGTCGACGGGCTGCCGTTCTTCACGGCCGCCATCGCCGCCGTGGTCGCCGCCGCGGCCTGAGCCGCGGCGTCCGTACGCCGACGGTCCGGATCAGACGGTGCCGGCCGGAGGCCAGACGCCGATGATGATCGCCATGACCAGGAACGTCACCAGCTCGTGGGCGATGTTCATGACGGTGAGCGATGACGGACGACCCTCGAAGGCGTCGTGCGTGATGAACCTCGCCGCGGTGAATCCGGCCCACAGCAGCACGGCGGTCACGATCGCCGCCCAGAGGTAGCCGCCGCCGTAGAAGTACCAGGCGATGGTCGTCGAGCCGGCGAGCACCCAGGCGGAGGCGAAGCTCACGAACACCGTGACGATGATCGGCAGCCACGCCTGCGCCGCCGTCTTCTCGGCGTTCAGATCGACCTTGGCGAGTCTTGCCCACCGGGTGCCGAACACCTTGGGGGTGTACCAGATCGAGCCGACGACCATCGTCGACAGCGTCGCCAGCAGGACGGCCCAGTAATTGATCTCCGGAACCATGGCGATGTCCTCCCCGGTGCGGCGCGCGCCGCTCGATCGGAGCGTAGCGCCGCGGACGACCTCGCCGCGACCACCGCGCCGGTAGCGTGGGGCGGGTGAGCAACGGCATCCGGAATCTCGTCATCAGCGTCCCGAGCGAGGAGCTCGCCTCCGACATCGGCCCCGTGCCCGAGGGCGTCGACGTCGTGGTCTGGCCGATGGACGGTCCTGCCCCTCGCGAGCACTTCGACATCGTCGTCCCCCCGTACATGTCGATGGCGCGCGTGCTGGAGCGGCTCGAAGGGGTCTCGGTCGGCTTCGTCCAGGGGCAGTCGATCGGGTACGAGGGCGTCGACGCGATGCTCCCCGCCGGTCTGCCGTTCGCCAACGCCGCCTCGGTGCACGAGACCTCGACCGCCGAACTCGCCCTGGCCCTGATCCTCGCCGCGCAGCGGCACATCCCCGCTTTCGTGCGTGCTCAGGACGAGCACCGGTGGGCTCCCGCTTTCGCCGAGAGCCTCGCCGACCGGCGTGTGCTGCTGCTCGGTTACGGCGGCGTGGGCAAGGCGGTCGCCGCGCGGCTCGCGCCGTTCGAGACCCACGTCACGGCCGTCGCATCGCGGGCGCGTGTCGAGGACGGCGTGCAGGTCCACGCGATCGACGAGATCGGCGCCCTGCTGCCCGAGGCCGAGATCGTGATCCTGACGCTCCCGGGCGGCGATTCCACCCGCCACCTCGCCGACACGGCCTTCCTGGCCGCTCTCCCCGACGGCGCGCTCGTGGTCAACGTGGGCCGCGGTTCGCTCGTCGACACCGACGCGCTCGTGGCGGAGGTGTCGTCCGGACGCCTGCGCGCGGCGCTCGACGTCACCGAACCCGAGCCGCTCCCCCAGGACCACCCGCTGTGGTCGCTGCCGGGCGTGCTGATCGCGCCGCACGTCGGCGGCGCGTCGTCGGCCATGCGGCCGCGGATCGCGAAGCTCGTCAGGGCCCAGATCGAGCGCGCGGTGGCCGGCGAGCCGCCGCTCAACATCGTGATCGGCGGCTGAGGGCGGCATCCGCTGCCGAACCGCATCGGTCTCGGCGCGATCAGTCCGGTTCGACGGGGGTGTCGATGTCGGCCCCCGACCAGAGGTCGGCGCATTCGACCTCGACCGCGCCGTGGGCGGCGAGGTAGGCGGCCGCCCCGTGGTCGTTGCCGGGCAGCGCCGCGATGAGCGGGCCGAGGTGCGCGCTCGGGATCGCGACGGGGTGGCCGGGGGCGCCGCGGTAGACCGCTCGCGCGAGTGCTCCCGCGGCCAGCACGCGCTCGACGGCGGCTGAGGCGGCGGCCGGGGTGTCGACGGGCGTCACGACGACGACGTCGGGCGAGAGGGCGGATGCCGCACCCAGCGCCGCGCGCAGGGTCCGGCCGATCCCGAGCGACCATTCGTCCACGGCGACGGGCGTGGCCGCGGGCGGCACGAGGGCGGCGACCTCGTCGCCGGACGCGCCCACGGCGACGAGCACGTCGTCGCATCCGGCGTCGCGCAGCATCCGCACCGCCAGCGCCACCCACGGGGTGCCGTCCGCATCGCGCGCGAGGCCTTTCGGACCGCCGTAGCGTGTGCCCGCACCGGCGGCGAGCACGACTCCCACCACGCGCATAGCATCTCCCCCCGCCGTTGCACGAGCGTAGCCCGCCCGTAACAGACCCGGCTTAGCATGACCACATGCTCGAGCTCGCGCGGGAACTGCTGCCGTTGGTGCGCGGCGGCGTGCCCGTCGCGATCGTCACGGTCACCCGCGTCGACCGCAGCGCGCCCCGGGGCGTCGGAGCGTCGATGGCGGTCACCGCCGACGGTCGCGTCATCGGGTCCATCTCGGGCGGGTGCGTCGAGGGCGACGCGGTCGTGCTCGCCCACACCGCGCGCGTCACCGGCGCCCCGCAGTCCGCACGGCTGGGCTTCTCGGACGACGCCGCGCACGCGGCCGGTCTCGCGTGCGGCGGCAGCGTCGACGTCGTCGCCTACCCCGCCCCGACCGACCCCGCGTCCCTCGAGGCCCTCGAGCACGCCGCAGCCGGTCGTCGCACGACGCTCGCCCTGCCCGGGACGGGTGTCGTGCTCTCGCTCGATCCGGCGCCGCAGCTCGTCATCGTCGGCGCCGGCGAGCACGCCGCCGCGCTCTGCCGTGTCGCGGCCGCCGCCCGATTCTCGGTGACCGTGATCGACGTGTGGGAGACCCTCGTCACGCGCGAGCGGTTCCCGGATGCCGCGCACCTCGTCGCGGGCCTCCCCCACGAGCACCTCCTCGATCTGGACCTCGACGAGCGGTCGGCGGTGTGCGTGCTGAGCCACGACGAGCGCGTCGACGTACCCGCGCTCGAGGCCGCGCTTCGCACCCCGGCCGGCTTCGTCGGCGCGATGGGCGCGCGAAGCACCGTCGCGCGGCGGACCGAACTGCTGCGCGAGCGCGGCGTATCGGGGGCCGACCTCGCGCGGCTGCACTCGCCCCTCGGGCTCGACCTCGGCGGCTCCACGCCCGAAGAGACCGCGATCGCCGCGCTGGCCGAGATCGTGGCATCCCGTCACGACGGCTCGGGACGCGCGCTGCGCGAGCTCGGCGGCCCGCTGCACCGACGCGTCGCGGGCGCGACGCCGGAGGATGGGGCTCCGGTCGGAGCATCCGCGTCGCCTCCTCCGACGTTCGAGCGAACCTCCGACGTCGCATACGCCACGTCCTGCACACCTCACCCGACAGGAGCGACGCCATGACGCGCACCATCATCGAGGGCGGCCACGTCGCGACCGTCGACGCCGGGAGCACCGAGCATCCCGAGGGCTACGTCGTCATCGACGACGGAGTGATCGCCGCCGTCGGCGGCGGCCGCGCACCCGCCGCGTGGCGCGAGGACGCCGAGGTCGTCGACGGGGAGGGGACGCTCGTCACGCCCGGTCTGGTCAACACCCACCACCACCTCTACCAGTGGCTCACGCGGGGGTATGCGCAGGACTCGATCCTGTTCGATTGGCTGACCTCGCTCTACCCGCTGTGGTCGCAGATCGACGCGCGCCTCACCGGAGCCGGCGCCGCGGGCGCGATGGCCGTGCTCGAGCGGTCGGTGTGCACCACGGTGGGCGACCACCACTACATCTTCCCGAAGGGCTCGGGCGACATCGTGGGCGCGATCGTCGAGGCCGCCTCCACCGTCGGCGTGCGCCTGCACGCCACGCGGGGCTCGATGGATCTCGGCGCCTCGCAGGGCGGTCTGCCGCCGGACTTCGCGGTCGAGACGACGGATGCCGCTCTCGCCGCCTCGCAGGAGGCCGTCGAGCGCTACAACGATCCGTCCTTCGACGCGATGGTGCGCGTGGCGATCGCCCCGTGCTCGCCGTTCTCGGTGACGGCCGACCTGCTGCGCGAGGCGGCGGTGCTGGCGCGCTCGCTCGGCGTGCGTCTGCACACCCACGCGTCCGAGACGATCGAGGAGGACGCCTACTGCGCCGAGCACTTCGGCAAGACCCCGACGCAGTACCTCGAAGACCTCGGCTGGCTCGGCGACGACGTCTGGATGGCGCACGGCGTGCACCTCGACGACCGCGCGATCGAGAGATATGCCGCAACCGGCACGGGTGTCGCCCACTGCCCGTCGTCGAACGCGCGCCTCGCGGCGGGCATCGCGCCGGTCCGCGATCTGCTCCGCGCCGGTGTGCCCGTCGGCCTCGGCGTGGACGGCGCGGCCTCGAACGAGTCCGGCCAGCTCGGCATCGAGGTGCGCGAGGCCGTGCTCATGAACCGCCTGCGCACGGGGGCGGACTCGTTCAGCGTCCGCGACGGTCTGCGGATCGCCACGATGGGCGGCGCGCGCGTGCTCGGCCGGCAGGACGAGATCGGCTCGCTCGAGCCGGGCAAGCTCGCCGACATCGCGGTCTGGCAGGTCGACCGCGTCGAGCACGCCGGAATCGTCGACCCCGTCGCCGCCCTCGGGCTGGGCGCGATGCCGCCGCTGAAGCGGCTGTTCATCGGCGGCCGCGCCGTCGTCGAGGACGCGACGCTCGTGAGCGCCGACGAGGACGCGATCGCGCGCGGAGTCGCCTCGGCGTCCCGCGAGCTCGCGGGACGGCTCTGATCGGGGCGGCGATGGACATCGTCACGATCGAGGGCTTCCGCCCCGCCCGCCGCAGGGCCGACCTCGCGCTGCGAGCCGGTGAGGCGTTCATCGCCGGCGGCACCTGGCTCATGAGCGAGCCGCAGCCCGAGACGACCGGCTTCGTCGATCTCACCACCATGGGGTGGCCGTCGATCGAGATCACGCCCGACGGCCTGCGCATCGCCGCCACGTGCACGATCGCCGACCTCGTCGCCTGGTCGTCCATGCCTCCCGAGGAATGGACCGCCGCGGCCGTGATCCCGGATGCCGCGAACGCCCTGCTCGCATCGTTCAAGATCTGGAACACCGCGACCGTCGGCGGCAACATCTGCCAGTCCTTCGCCGCCGCCTCGATGGTCTCGCTCAGCGCGGCGCTCGACGGCGTGGCCGTGATCTGGACCGTCGACGGCGGCGAGCGCACTCTCCCCGTGGCCGAGCTCATCACCGGCAACGCCACGAACTCGCTCGCACGCGGAGAAGTGCTGCGCGCGATCGACCTCCCCGCCCGCGCGCTGCGCTCCCGCATCCTGCTGCGCAAGATCGCCCTGGCCGAACACGGCCGCTCGGGCGCCGTCGTCACCGGTCGCATCGACGAGGACGGCTCGTCGGTCTTCACCGTCACCGCCGCGACCCAGCGACCGGCGGTCCTCCGCTTCGCGACGGTGCCGGATGCCGCGGCACTGGCCGCCGCGATCGGCGACGCACCGGGGTACTACACCGACCCGCTCGGGGCGGCGGACTGGCGGCGAGGAGTCAGCATCGTGCTCGGCGAGCGCATCCGGACGGAGCTGGCCGCATGAAGCTCGACGTGAACGGCGAAGCGCTCGTGGCCGACCCCCGGCCCGGCCAGTGCCTGAGGACGCTCCTCCGCGAACACGGCCACCACGAGGTGAAGAAGGGATGCGACGCCGGCGACTGCGGCGCGTGCGCCGTGCTCGTCGACGGCACCCCCGTGCACTCGTGCATCATCCCCGCCGTCCGCGCCGACGGGTGGTCGGTCACCACGGCCGCCGGCCTCGCCCCGGGCGACGACCTGCACCCGGTGCAGGTGGCCCTCGCCGACGGCTTCGGATTCCTGTGCGGCTTCTGCACCGCCGGCATGGCGGTGACCGCCTCGACCCTGACCTCTGACGACCTGCCCGACCTCGATCGCCGTATGAAGGGGAGCCTCTGCCGCTGCACGGGCTATCGCCCGATCCGCGAGGCGATCACCGCGGCCGTGCTCGGGCCGGTCCGTGAGACGGGCGTTCCGACCGCCGACGCACAGACGGTCGGGGCTTCCGCGCGTCCCGAGCCCGCCCGCCGCGTCGTGCAGGGCCTCGAGCCGTTCACGTTCGACACGACGCAGCCCGAAGCCCTCGTGCTGCGCGTGCTCGGCTCGCCGCACGCCCACGCGCGCATCACGGCCGTCGACGCCTCGGCTGCGCGTGCACTGCCCGGCGTCGTGGCGGTGTTCACCTCCGAGAACGTCACGTCCCGGCGCTTCTCGACCGCTCGTCACGAGCACCGCGAGGACGACCCCGACGACACGCGCATCCTCGACGACGTCGTGCGCTTCGTCGGTCAGCGCGTGGCCGCGGTCGTCGCCGAGACCGCCGAGATCGCCGAGGCGGCGCTGCGGCTGATCCGGGTGACGTACGCCGAGCTGCCCGCGGTGTTCGACCCCGAAGCGGCGCGCGCGGAGGGTGCCCCGGTGCTTCATCCCGAGCTCACTCCCGCCGATCGTGTTGCCGAGGCGTCCCGCAACGTCATCGCGGCCCTCCACGACGGCATCGGCGGCGATGCCGCCGCCGCGTTCGCCGCGAGCGCCGTGACGGTGTCGGGCACGTGGCAGACCAGCCGCGTCGCGCACGCACAGCTCGAGACCCACGGGGCGATCGGCTGGCTCGACGACGACGGCCGGCTCGTGGTGCGCTCGAGCACGCAGGTGCCGTTCCTCGTGCGCGACGAGCTGGCGCGGCTGTTCGAGCTGCCGCGCGACCGCGTGCGGGTCTTCGCCGCGCGCGTCGGCGGCGGGTTCGGCGGTAAGCAGGAGATCTTCGCCGAAGACCTCGTCGCCCTCGCCGTCCTCCGCACCGGCCGACCCGTGGCGTACGAGTTCGCGCGCACGGACGAGTTCCGCCGCGCGTCGCTGCGGCATCCGTTCCGCGTCTCGGTGACGCTCGGAGCGACCGAGGAGGGCCTCCTCACCGGCATGGCCCTCGACGTCCTGAGCGACACGGGCGCCTACGGCAACCACAGCATCGGCGTGCTGTTCCACGGGGTCTCGGAGTCGGTGAACGTCTACCGCTGCCCCGTCAAGCGGATCGACGCCGAAGTCGTGTACACGAACAACGTGCCCTCGGGAGCCTTCCGCGGCTACGGACTCGGGCAGGTGATCCTGGGCGTCGAGTCCGCGATGGACATGCTCGCCGAGCGCCTCGGCATCGACCCCTTCGACCTGCGCCGCCTCAACGCCGTCCGCGAGGGCGACCCGCTCCTCACGATCAGCGAATCCCCCGAAGAGGACCTCGTGTGGGGCAGCTACGGCCTCGACCAGTGTCTCGACCTCGCGCAGAACGCCCTGCGCCGCGGCAACGGCGTCGACGCGCCCGAGGGCTGGCTCGTCGGAGAGGGCATGGGGCTCTCGCTCATCGCGGCGATGGCGCCCGGCAAGCACCACGCGCACACGTCGGCGACGCTGAGGGCGGACGGCACCTTCGCCCTGGCGGTCGGCACCGCGGAGTTCGGGAACGGCACGAGCACCGTCCACCGCCAGATCGCGGCGACCGTGCTCGAGGCCGAGCCCGACCGGTTCACCCTGCGAGCCGCCGACACCGACGCCGTCACGCACGACACGGGCGCCTTCGCATCGGCGGGCATCACGAACGCGGGCAAGGCCCTCCACGTCGCGTGCCTCGCGCTGCGCGACCGGATGCTGGCGCTCGCCCGAGAAGTGACGGGGGCCGCATCCGCCAGCCTCGAACCCGACGGGGTGCGCGCGGGCGGACGAGTGGTGTCCCCCGCAGAGCTCATCGCCGCCGCGACTCCCGCGGAGCGGTCCTCGGAAGGCCTCGTCGCACGCGGGTACTCGGACGGCGCCGAGCGGAGCCTCTCGTTCAACGTGCACGCGGTGCGCGTCGCGGTGGACGCCGAGACCGGGACCGTGCGGGTCCTCCAGTCCGTGCAGGCCGCGGACGCGGGCTTCGTCATGAACCCCGCGCAGTGCCGGGGACAGATCGAGGGCGGCGCGGCGCAGGGGATCGGCAGCGCCCTGTACGAAGAGGTCCTGATCGACGACCGGGGGGCCGTGGTGAACCCGGTGTTCCGCACGTACCGCGTCCCGCAGTTCGGCGACATCCCCGAGACCGAGGTGCTCTTCGCCGAGACCCACGACCGGCTCGGCCCGTTCGGCGCCAAGTCGATGAGCGAATCGCCGTACAACCCGGTCGCCGCGGCGATCGGCAACGCGATCGCCCGCGCCCTGGGCCGCCGTCCGTTCCATCAGCCGTTCACCCGCGAGCGGGTCTGGAGGCTCGCGCAGGAGCCGACGGCCCCGGATGCCGCGGCCTGACTCCCGGCATCCGTCACACCGCCGAAACACCCTGATCGACGGTGCGAAACGTGCAGGTCATAGCGTCGCTCTGATCACACTGCACGGATCACACTGCATCAGAAGGGGAGCCAACCCGATGGCAACACACAGCAACCTCTCGCGGCGCGGGCGCATCGGCGCCATCGCCGCCGCGACCCTCGCTTCGGCACTCGTCCTCGGCGGCTGCGCCTCGGGCGGCGGAGAGCCCGCGGCATCCGACGGGTCCGAGGAGTCCGCGTCGTACGGCGACATCAGCGTCCAGTACTCGTGGATCAAGAACGAGGAGTTCGCGGGCGAGTTCTACGCGTACGAGAACGGCTATTACGACGAGGCCGGGTTCGGCGAGGTCACCGGCGTCGCCGGTCCCGACACGGGCGTGGCGAAGCTGCTCTCGGGCACCGTCCAGGTCGCGCTCAGCGATGCCGCTTCCGTCGGCGCCGCCGTGTCGGAGCAGGACGCGCCGCTGAAGATCATCGCCACGACGTTCCAGAAGAACCCGTTCACGATCCTCTCGCTCACCGACGGCGGCGACATCGCGACGCCCGAAGACCTCATCGGCAAGAAGATCGGCGTGCAGGACTCGAACGCCTCGGTGTTCGCGGCGCTCCTCGCGGCCAACGACATCGACCCCAGCGAGCTCGAGATCGTGCCGGTCGACTTCGACCCGACCCCGCTCATCAACGGCGAGGTCGACGGCTTCATGGCCTACCTGACGAACGAGGCGATCACGGTCGAGATGTCGGGCTACCCCGTCACGAACCTCGCGTACGCCGAGAACGGCCTGCCCTACGTCGCCGAGGCCTTCACGGTCACCGACCAGTACCTCGCCGAGAACCCCGAGCTGATCAAGGCGTTCCTGATCGCCGAGATCAAGGGCTGGACCGACACGTTCACCGAGCCGGTCGAGGCCACCGCCGAGCTCGTCACGAAGTACTACAACGAGTCGGCCGCCGCCGGCGACCTCACGTTCGGCGACCTCGACCCCGCCAAGGTCGCCGCCGGCATCGAGGCGCAGGCGCTCCTGATCTCGACCGAAGAGACCGAGGCCAACGGCCTGTTCACGATCTCGGACGACCTGAAGGCGCAGACGCTCGCGTCGCTCGCGGCCTCCGGCTGGGACCTCGAGGCGTCGGACCTGTTCGACACCACGATCATCGACGAGATCTACGCCGAGAACCCCGACCTGAAGGCGTACCTTCCGTAGGACATGACGATCGACGCATCGACG
>JBEVLS010000309.1:0-4923 GCA_040509015.1 Microbacterium sp. | reverse complement strand
GTGAGGTCGATGATCTCGCGCAGCAGCCCGCCGGCCGTGGTCGAGCGCAGCAGGGTGTGCTGGTCGAACTCGCCGAGCGGAGCGATGGCGGCGAGCTGCCAGATCGCCTCGAGCGGCTCGTCCGAGAGTTCGGTGTCGGCGTCCCAGCGTGTCGGTCCGTACTCCGCCGCCCGCCCGAGGACGCGACGGACGACGCGCTCCGCCTCGGTCCACAGCGGCGTGAGGGCGTCGTCCCACGTCAGCGGAGGCAGAGGAGAGATCTCGGCGCGTGGATGCGGGTCGTCCTCGAGCCACGTGTCGACGGCGAACCTGGCGCCGCCGACGCTCGTGACGTGCAGGTCCTCGCCGCCGACGCGCACCTCGACGACCCTGGCCATCGTGCCGATCGCACTGCGCTGATCGCCGCCGCCGGCTTCGTGGCCGCGCTCGATGAGCACGACGCCGAACTGCGGATCCTCCGCATCGAGCAGACGACCGACCATGGTGAGGTAGCGGGGCTCGAAGATGCGCAGGAGGAGCGGGGTGTGCGGGAACAGTACCGAACCCAGTGGGAACATCGGCGTCTCGGCCATGGGATCAGTCAACCAGCGCTTCCGGATGCGAGGGCCGCCAGGACGGCGCGAGCCACCCGGTCGCCCGACACGAGGGCGCCCTGGATCGACGCGGTGTCGCGATGGTCTCCTGCGACGTAGATGCGCTCGCCTATGCGCGCCGGGCTCGCGACGCGCAAGGGCGCGGGCTGGGCGGGAAGGGCGTGCGGGATGTCGTCCCGTCGCAGCAGCTCCCACGCGCGGGTGTCGACCTGCTGGATGTCCGCGAGCTGTCGGCGGACGTCCGCCTCGCTGTGCTCGCCCGTCAGCAGGCACGTCGCCTGTACGAGATGCCGTCCCGGCGGTGCATAGGTCGGGGCGCTGTGCGACATCACGACCGTGTTCACGATCGGTCCGCGCCGGCGGCCGTCGACGGCCAGCAGAGCGGATGCCGGGGGAGCGGCATCCGTCGCGAACCACCACGTCTGCAGCCCGCGCGTGGGTGGGCTCGGGATGTCGAGCAGGTCGGCGACGGCATCCGGACCCACCGCGACGATCACCGCGCGGGCGCGCAGCGGATCGGCGCCGTCGACGTCGATCTCGACGGTGCCGCCTCCTCCGCGCACGCGCCGCACCGGCAGGCCCGGACGGATGCGCGCGCCGGCCGCGGCCGCCGAGCGGGCGAGCTGCGCGGGCAGCGCGCCGATCCCGGCGGCGGGAACCCCGGGAGCGCCGAGCGCGAACATCCGCACGAGCAGCCGTGCGAAGGCGTCGGAGGTGAGGCCCTCGTCGTCCGCGAGGACGCCCGCGAGGAACGGCTCGAGCACCTCGGTGCGCAGGGGCCCGCGCAGTCCCGCGCGGTCCCAGCCTTCGCGGAGCGTGCGGTCGGTGCCCGCGATGACCGCCTTGGGCCGGAGGAGAGCGGGTGCGACCCACCGCGCGAGCGCGGCCAGATCGCGCGGCGACACGAGACCGCTGCGCAGGGTCTGCGGAATGCCGAGCGGGTGTCGGAGCGGATGCCGGAGCTCCACGCCGGCGTGCTGGCGTCTGACCCGCACACCGACCGGGAACCGCTGCAGATCGAGCGCCTCGATGTCGACCCATCGCCGCACCGCCGGGTAGGCGGGGTTGAGGATCTGGAACCCGCGGTCGAGCAGGAACCCGTCCACGATGTCGGTGCGCTGGCGTCCGCCGACGACGTCCTCGGCTTCGAGGAGGACGACGTCGAGACCGTCGCCGGCCACGCGGGTCGCCGCGCGCAGCCCCGCCAGTCCTGCGCCGACGACGACCACGTCGGGTGTCTCCACAGCGGTCACGATCCTCCTCAGCGGATCCGATCGAAGTCGGTCGAGAGGTGCCAGGACGTGGCCCGCTGCAGGACGCCGAGCAGATCCCGCGCATGTCGGAGCGCGACCTCGCGGCCCGCCA
Source organism: Microbacterium sp. (assembly GCA_040509015.1). Lineage (GTDB taxonomy): Bacteria > Actinomycetota > Actinomycetes > Actinomycetales > Microbacteriaceae > Microbacterium. The sequence goes on along the minus strand of JBEVLS010000309.1, from coordinate 2,965 downwards.
CGGCGTGCACGTCGATCGCGAGCGGAGGCGGCTCGCCGAACTTGGGGATGTCGATCTGCGCCCACACCCCCTCGGAGAGGGGAACCGTGGGGCGCGACGTGCCCGCACCCACCACGACGGAGCCGACGGCCCGGGCGATGGTGTCGAGCGCGGCGAGCTTGTCGACCGCATCCTGCGCGATGAGGGTGGCGGCGGACTCCGCGGATGGTGAGCTCACGAACGGCTCCTCGCGTGATCGCGAACGGATGCCGCGGCCACGCGACCAGTCAACCAGGCCTGCTCCCGTCGATCCGGGTCTCCCCTGGCAGTTGGCCGAGAACCGCCGTCGCCACGCATTCAGCGATATATCGTTGAGTATCGTTCGAGCCTCGTCCGAGGCCACGCGCAGAGGAGATCATCATGAGCGGTTCATTCCTGGGAGACGCATTCGGCTCCGGCAAGGGCGGCACGGGTCAGGGTTGGCCCACCGCGAACATCATGGAGGCGATGGAGCAGCTCCGCGGCGCCTTCGAGCAGAAGGTCGCCCCCCGGATGGGACGCGGCGATGTGCGGGCGGCGGTGCTCGCCCTCCTCGCCGAGAGGCCGATGCACGGCTACCAGATCATCCAGGAGATCGGCGAGCGCAGCGGCGGCTCATGGAAGCCGAGCCCCGGCTCGGTGTATCCCACTCTCCAGCTGCTCACGGACGAGGGCCTCGTCAGCGCCGAGGAGTCCAACGGCCGCAAGACCTATTCGCTCACCGAGGAGGGCCGCCAGGTCGCCGATGCATCGTCCGATCGCTCGGCGCCGTGGGAGGCCTCGGGTTCGCGCGACAGCGGACGCGCCACCGCCCTGCCCAAGGCCGGCATGGAGCTCGCCCAGGCGGCCGCGCAGGTGGGCCGCTCGGGCAGCCAGGAGCAGGTGAAGGAAGCGGTGGCCGTGCTCGACGAGGCACGCCGTAAGCTCTACTCCATCCTCGCCCAGGGCTGACCGGGTGCCCGCAGCACGTCGGCGTCTAGGAGGTTCGATGTCCGGCGCCGACGACATGCGCGCCCGCTATCGCAGGATCACGCGGTTCGCGGCCCGCTACCTCGTCCAAGCGTGGTGGTTCGAGCTCTTCCTTCCCCGGATCGGACTGTCGGCGGTGTCGGCTCGCAACCGGACGCGGCGTCTGACCCGCATCGCCCAGCGCTTCCACGTGCTCGCCGTCGATCTCGGCGGACTGATGATCAAGGTCGGACAGTTCATGTCGTCCCGCCTCGACGTGCTCCCCCCGTCGATCACGAAGGAGCTCGAGGGGCTCCAGGACGAAGTGCCCGCCGTCGATTTCGCCGCGATCCGCGCATCGGCCGAGGCCGAGCTCGGGATGCCGCTGGAGCGCGCCTTCGCCGTCGTCGACGAGGTGCCGCTCGCGGCGGCGTCCCTCGGCCAGGCCCACCGCGCGATCCTCTCTCCTGAGATCGCCGCCGAGACCGGGCTGAGCGAGGTCGTGGTGAAGATCCAGCGACCGGGGATCGACCAGATCGTCGACGTCGACCTGCGCGCACTGCGCAAGGTCGCGGGATGGCTCAGTCGCGTGCGGCTCGTCTCGAGCCGCGTCGACATGCCGACTCTCGTCGAGGAGTTCGCCGCGACGAGCCTCGAAGAGATCGACTACGTGCACGAGGCCGCCAACGCCGAGCGCTTCGCGTCGGACTTCGCCGACGACGTGAGGGTGTCGGTGCCGCAGGTCGTGTGGGAGCGGACGACGCGCCGGGTGCTGACCCTGCAGGACGTCACGGCTATCAAGATCACGGACGTCGACGCTCTTCGCGCGGCCGGGATCGACCCCTCGCAGGTGGCGTCGGTCTTCGCCGCCGTCATGTTCGACCAGCTCTTCGCCGACGGGTTCTTCCACGCGGACCCGCACCCCGGCAACATCTTCGTCACCGTCGACGACAGCGAGCTCGGGTGGCACCTCACGTTCATCGACTTCGGGATGATGGGCGAGGTGCCCGAGAGCCTCCGGCGGGGGCTCCGCCGGCTGATCATCGCGGCGGCGTCGCGTGACGGCAAAGGTCTCGTCGACGGCATCCGCGATGTCGGAGTGCTGCTGCCGTCAGCCGACACCGCCGAGCTGGAGCGGGCCATGACCCAGCTGTTCGCCCGGTTCGGGGGGATGGGCTTCGCCGAGCTGCAGGAGGTGGATCCGCGGGAGTTCCGTGCGTTCGCCGTCGAGTTCGGCGACGTCGTGCGCTCCCTGCCGTTCCAGTTGCCCGAGAACTTCCTCCTCATCATCCGCGCGATGTCGCTCGTATCGGGCAACTGCAGCGCCCTGGATCCGGCCTTCAACATCTGGGACTCGATCGAGCCGTACGCCAATCGCCTCATCCGCGAAGAGAGCGGCAACGTCGTTCAGGACTTCGCGACGCAGGCGCTCACCGCCGCCGGCGTCGCGGCGCGTCTGCCGCAGCGGATCGACGACGTCGTGACGAGGATCGAAGACGGGCGTCTCGCGGTCGAGACCCCGAAGCTCGACCGCCGCATCGCACGCCTGGAGCGCGTGGGCCGGCGCATCGTCTCGGCGATCCTCTTCGGAGGCCTGCTGATCGGCGGGATCCTGCTGCTGTCGACCGTGCCGTGGCTCGGGATCGTGCTGATGTCGGCCTCGGCGCTGCCGCTCCTGCACGCCGTGCTCGCCGGTCGCGGCTGACCGCTCAGGAGAGCTTGCGCAGCGCCGAGCCCTTGTGGGCGGCGCGGTCTCCGCTCTTCTCGGACTCCACGATGAACGACGGCTCGTCCTGGGATGCGGTGAAGTGCTGGCCGGCGAACTCGAAGTCGCTCACCCGGCGCTCGACGATCTTCCCCTGCGTGCGACCCTGCGACGTGTTCCAGCTCACTCTGTCGCCCTTGCGGAGTCCCTCGGACATGTCCTGCTCCTCTCGACGGTCGGGCCAGGCTACGTCGACGGTCGCGCACGCCGAAGGGGCTTGCGCGCGTGGCGGCG
>JBEVLS010000308.1:0-6876 GCA_040509015.1 Microbacterium sp. | reverse complement strand
ACCGGCGAAGCGGCACCCGAGGACTGACACTCGCGCAGCGGGAACGCGAAGGGGGCAGCCGGCGGCGCCGACTGCCCCCTCGCGGTCGTGCGGGGCTACTTGGTCATCAGGGTGCGCGCCACGTCGAGCAGCTCGCTCGACTCGGCGTCGTCGATCCGGAGCACATCGTGGCCGAGCTCCTCGAGCCACGCGGCACCGCCGGTGCCGGTCGCCTTGCCGATCACGACGCGGCTGATCCCGAACTGACGGATGAGACCCGAGCAGTACCAGCAGGGCTCGGCGGTGGTCACCATCGTCGTCCCCTCGTACGACCCGCGGTACTCGGCGTCCGAGAACGCCTGGGTCTCGGCGTGCGTCGACACGTCGCCGGTCTGCACGAAGCGGTTGCGACCGAGTCCGAGAACCTCGCCGTCGGGTCCGATCAGCACGGATCCGATGGGCTGGCCGCCCTCATCGCGGCCGGCGCGCGCCTCGGTGAGCGCGATGTCCATCCACGCGCGGGCGTTGTCGGGGGTGATCTCAACGGTCATGCTGATTCCTCTCGGGGTCGGTGGTGCTTCAGGGGCTGGCGCGATCAGGCCTCGCGCTCAGGGTCGAAGGCGGGGTCGGTGATGACCCTCACACGCTGAAGGTGCTCGAGGGTCGCGGCGGCGGCGGCCTCCGCGTCGCCACGGCGCACGGCATCGAGGATCCGCGCGTGGTCGTCGTTCGTCGACGGCCAGGTGCCCGGCTTCGGCTGGAGCTGATTGGGTCTCGAGATGCTCAGCACCGGTGCGAGCATCAGTTCGAGAACGGCGTTACCGGTGGACTGCAGCAGGCGCAGGTGGAACTCGTGGCTGTGTTCGCCGCGCGACCACGCGTGCGTGTCGTCGCGCTCGGCATCCACGATGGCCTGGAGTTCCGCGAGGTCCTCATCGGTTCGGCGCAGGGCGGCCTGGCGAGCGCACGGCACTTCGATCATGACGCGCGCCTCGGCGAGGTCGTCGGGGCTGATCGACTCGCTGCCGATGAGGATGCCGAGCCTCGACTCCAGGAACTCGCTCACGTCGACGGGGTCGATCCGCGCGACGAACGTGCCGCCGTTGACTCCGCGCTCGGTGCGCACGAGGCCCATCGAGCTGAGCATGCGCAGCGCCTCGCGGACGGTGTTCCGCGACACCCCGAACGCCGCGGCGAGCGACGGCTCCGCCGGAAGCCGCTCGTCCGGGGCCAGAGACCCGTTCACGATGAGCAGTTTGAGCTGTCCGGCGATCTGGTCGTATGCCGGACGGATACGAGAAACGCCAATGTCGGCATCGATCGGCATCTGTTCCCCCTTCTCGTCTTCGAATGCGACCAACTGAACCATATGAGAGCCCACTCACGAGAGCAAGCTAAATGTCCGATGTATTCATCGGCATCTCTCATCCTGAGTTTCGGGTAACAAAAGACGCCGATTCTGTTTACATCCGCGTAACCCAACCCCGGTTTCGTTCGGGCAAGAATCGACAAACGCAATATGTCCGATGTTTTACATCCCGCTCACCGTCGAGCTTCTCGCAGTGAAAGGAGCAGCATGGCGACGTACATCACCCGAAAGATCATCCAGGCGATCATCACGATCTTCGCCGTCCTGTCCATCGGGTTCTTCCTCGGCCGGCTCAGCGGCAAGCCGGGCGCGCTCATCCTGCCCGAGGGCGCCACGCAGGCCGAGATCGACGCGTTCAATGCGAGCCTCGGCTTCGATCGCCCCCTGCTCGCCCAGTACGCCGACTTCGTCATCGGCCTCTTCGGCGGAACGGTCGGCGAGTCCTATCGGCAGCGCGTCCCGGCGCTCGACCTGCTCTTCGACCGTGTGCCCGCGACGTTCCAGCTCGCGCTCACCTCGTTCGCCATCGGCCTCGGCGCGGCGCTGCTGGTCGCGATCCTCATCTTCATCACGCGCTGGAACTGGCTGCGCCTCGCGCTGCTGTGGATGGGCTCGCTCCGCCAGTCCATCCCCGACTTCCTCTTCGGGGTGCTCCTGGCCTTCGTCTTCTCGGTGATGCTCGGTCTGCTCCCGTCCCTGGGCAACCAGGGTCCGCAGAGCCTGATCCTTCCCGTCGCGTGCCTCGCGACCGCGCAGTTCGCCCTCTATCTGCGCCTCATCGGCGCCGCGCTGGGCGAGCAGCAGGGGATGGACTACGTCCGCGCCAGCTACGCGAAGGGCCAGCCGCACTCGGCGGTCGTGGTGAAGCAGATGACACCGAACGCCCTGGTGCCGGTGCTGACGATCGCGGGCCTCAATCTGGGCGGGCTGCTGGGCGGAACCGTGATCGTCGAGGCCGTCTTCGCGTGGCCGGGGATGGGCCAGGTGCTGCTGCAGGCAGTCAACGGCCGGGACTTCCCCGTCGTGCTCGGCGGGCTCGCCGTGGTGGCCGTGTTCTTCGTCGCGGTCAACCTCGTCGTCGACCTCGTCACCGCCACCATCGACCCGAGAGTGAGACTCGCATGACCCTCGCCGCACCCCGCCTCGCGGGTCTGTCGCTCGCGCGGCGACGCCCGGCCACGCGCGTCCGCCGCGCTCCCGGGAGCATCTCGATGATGATCGGCATCGGGCTGCTCGCCGCGATCACCCTGCTCATCGTGATCGTGCCGCTGCTTCCGCTGTACAACCCCTACGGCCAGTCGCTGTCGGACGCCATGCTCCCCCCGTTCGCTTCGGCTCTGCATCCGCTCGGCACCGATTCGCTCGGACGCGACATCCTCAGTCGACTGTCGCTCGCGGGGCTGGTGTCGGTGGGCATCGCGGCCACCGTCGTCGCCATCAACTTCGTCATCGGAGTGACGCTGGGCCTCATCGCCGGCTACCGCGGCGGGTGGCTCGACAACATGATCAGCGGGCTCGCCGACGTCCAGCTCGCGATGCCCGTCGTCATCCTGCTGATCGCGCTCTCGGCGGTGTTCGGCCCCAGCACCCAGCTCATGATGATCACGCTCGGGCTCACCTACTGGGTCGGCTACGCCCGCGTGGCCCGGGCGCTGGCGATGGGGCTTCGCGATCGCGACTTCGTCGTGTCGCCGCTGACGCAGGGAGGCACGCACGGCCGCACGGTGTTCGCCCACGTACTCCCGCAGGTGCTGCCTCAGATGGCGGTGATCGCGTCGTTCGACATCGCGGTCATCGTGGGGATCGAGTCCTCGCTGGACTACCTGGGTCTCGGCGTGCAGCCGCCGGTTCCGAGCTGGGGAGCGATGATCACCGAGGGGCAGAAGTACCTCCAGATCAATCCCTGGCTCGTGATCCTCCCCGGCATCGCGCTGTTCCTCCTGGTGGCGGGGATGCAGTTCCTCAGCCAGCGGTTCACCACCGAGTCCGTGTCGGCCGCGCGCAAGGGGGTGCGGCGATGACCACGGCACCCGTCCTGCGCGTCAGCGGCCTCACCGTCAAGGCCGAGACCCCCCGCGGCGAGGTCACGCTCGTCGACGACGTGAGCTTCGAGGTCGCGCCGGGAGAGGTGCTCAGCCTCGTGGGCGAGTCCGGATCCGGCAAGTCGATCACGATGCTCGCGGTGATGGGTCTCCTTCCGCCCGGCACTTGGGTCGCTGCCGGCGAGATCGCGTTCCAGGGGCGCGACCTTCTGGAGCTCACCGAGCGCGAGCTGACCTCGCTGCGCGGCGGCGATCTGGCGATGGTGTTCCAGGACCCGATGACCACCCTCAACCCCGTGCGGAGGGTCGGCGCTCAGCTCGCGGAGGGCATCCGCCTGCATCAGCGCGTCGGCCGGGCGGCCTCGAACGCGAGGGTGATCGAGCTTCTCGAGAACGTCGGAATCCCGGATGCCGCGGCCAAGGCCCGGGATTATCCGCACCAGTGGTCCGGCGGCATGCGGCAGCGGGCACTGATCGCCGGCGCCGTCGCCCACGATCCCGCGCTGCTCATCGCGGATGAGCCCACGACCGCACTGGACGTGACGATCCAGGCGCAGGTCATGCGCGTCCTCAAAGAAGCGCGCACGCGGGCCGGTTCGGCGATGATCCTCATCACCCACGACCTGGGTCTCGTCGCGCAGGTCGCCGATCGGGTCGCCGTCATGTACAGCGGCAGGATCGTCGAGACGCAGGACGTCTACGGCATCTTCGAGGCACCGCACCACCCGTACACGGCGGGGCTGCTGGCCAGCGTACTCAGCCTCGAGGCCGGCGACGGCACGGCGTACGCGATCCCGGGCCAGCCCCCCACGCCTGCCGGCCGCGGCGAAGGGTGCGCGTTCCGCGACCGCTGCGTGGTCGGCCGCGACCGCGACGAGTGCGCGGAGCTGCCGGTCCTCCACGCCGCGCGCGGGGGAGCGGTGGCATGCCACTTCCCGCTCGTCGACGGGCGGCTCCCTCTCCCCGGCGCGGTCCACGACCACTCGACCCCGGAGGCCAAGGCATCATGACGAGCATCCTCGACCGGCGGCGCCTGCGCCGCGTGGATCAGGCGGCAGCCGCTGCCGCGGCCGCCGCGGACGGCAACGCGCTCGAGCTGGACGATGTCCGCAAGTACTTCACCAAGCGCTCCGGGCTGCACACGAGCACGTTCAAGGCTGTCGACGGCGTTTCTCTGTCGATCGCCCCCGGCGAGACCCTGGGGCTCGTCGGCGAGTCGGGATGCGGCAAGTCGACGCTCGTCCGCACGATCCTGGGCCTTCACGAGCCGACCTCCGGCACGGTGCGCGTGCTCGGAGCCGATGTCAACGCGTGGTCGTCGCGCGAGAGGGCGAAGGCGAGGGCCAACGCGCAGGTCGTCTTCCAGGACCCGTACTCGTCTCTCGACCCGCGCATGAGCGCCAAGAACATCGTCGCCGAGCCGCTGCGCCTCAACCGCCGGTACTCGGAGGCGCGCGTGCGCGAGCTCTTCGACTGGGTCGGTCTGCCCTGGGAGTACTCGACGCGCAAGGCCTCGGCGTTCTCGGGCGGCCAGCGTCAGAGGCTCGGCATCGCCCGAGCGCTCGCTCTGAAACCGCGCCTGGTGATCCTCGACGAACCCGTCTCCGCGCTCGACGTCTCCATCCAGGCCCAGATCGTCAATCTGCTGGCCGAGCTCCAACGCGAGCTCGGCGTCGCCTACCTCTTCGTCGCCCACGACCTCGCCGTGGTCAGACACGTCTCGCGCAGAGTCGCGGTCATGCGACGCGGCGTGATCGTCGAGCAGGGCCCCACCGAACAGATCTTCAATGACCCCCAGGAGGAGTACACCCGCACCCTCCTGGACGCCATCCCGATCCCCGACCCACGACGTCGGGCGAGCTGACGAGCTCGCACCCCGCACCACCTGCCCCGTCCCGCACCCGTTCCATCCCATCCCGAATGAGGAGAACCATGCCCATCACCCGCATGCGAGCGACCCTGGCCGTCGCTTCGTCCGTCGCAGCCCTCGCGCTGCTGACCGCCTGCGCCAGCGGCGGATCCACGCCCGCAGCCGACGCCGAGAAATCGGTCACCGTCGCCATCACGCAGGACCCCGAGAACCTGAACCCCGTCGTCGGCGGCGCGTTCGGCGCGCTCAGCCTCGAGTACAACCTGTTCGACCAGCTCGCCGAGATCAACACGGACGGCACCGTCGGCCCCCGCGCGGCATCCGAATGGACGTCCAACGAGGACTACACCGTCTGGGACTTCACCCTTCGCGACGACGTGCTCTTCCACGACGGCGAGACGATGACGGCGGATGACGTCGTGTTCTCGTTCGAGGAGGTGCTCGCCGACCCCGAGAGCAACCGCAAGCTGTGGCTGACCGACATGACGTCGGTGGAGGCCATCGACGACACGCACGTGCGCTTCACGCTCTCGACGCCGTTCTCGGAGTGGCCGCGCCAGACCACCCTGATCTCGATCGTCCCGCAGGCGGTCTACGAAGAGCTCGGATCGGAGGGCTTCAACGAGGCACCGGTCGGTTCCGGGCCGTTCAGCTTCGTGAGCTGGCAGCGCGGGCAGTCCGTCGTCACGGCGAAGTTCGACGACTACTTCGACGGGGCTCCGGCCCTCGACACGGTCGAGTGGATCCCGGTCTCGGCGGACGACGCGCGTGTCACCGGCGTCCAGTCCGGCACTCTCGACATCGCATCCATCCCGACGGCCCAGATTCCCGCCGTCGAGGGTACGGGAAGCGCGGAGGTCCGCGACATCCCGAGCCACCAGGTCGTCTACCTCGGCTTCAACACCGAGAGCGGTCCGCTGGCCGACCCCGAGCTGCGACGCGCCGTCTCGTACGCGATCGACCGGGATGCCATCACAGAGACGATCTTCGACGGTCGCGCCCAGCCCAACAGCCAGCTCGTCGCACCCACCGTCGTCGGGTTCTCGGACTCGCTCGAGCCGGTGGAGTACGACCCCGCCGCCGCCGAAGCGGCGCTGGCGGACGCCGGCTACGCCGGTGAGGCCATCTCGTTCCAGTACGCGCTTGACGGCGTCATCCCCCTCGGGGCGGAGCTCGCGCAGGCGATCGCCGGACAGCTCGAAGAGGTCGGCATCACGGTCGAGCTCGAGGGCACCGACAACGCCAGCTACGACATCATCAACCGCGAGCACGGTCTGACGGGTCTGTACCTCGGACAGTTCTCGCCGTCGATCCTCGACGCCGGCCTTCCGCTGCGATTCCTGTTCTCGGCCGAGGCGACGAACTACTTCGACGACGCGGCGATCGAGCAGCTCGTCGTCGACCAGAAGGCGGTCGCCGACGATGCCCGCCTCGACGTCATCACCGAGATCTGGCAGCTGAACGCCGACAACAGCTACATCGCGCCGCTGTACTCGCCCGATGCCGCCTACGGAGTGAACCCGTCGGTGGTCTGGGAGCCGCGTCCGGACGGCCTGTTCATCATGAAGGACGCCGACGTCGAGTGATCCCCCCGCGGGGGTGGCGAGCGGTCGCCA
>JBEVLS010000307.1:0-4683 GCA_040509015.1 Microbacterium sp. | reverse complement strand
GGTGCCGCGGGGCTCGGAGATGCGGGGTCACTCGCCCGCGAGACCGCCCAGCAGATGTCCGAACGAGCGTCCTTCGCCGAGGTAGTTCGCCGGATCGAACGGGTCCGCGGATGCCGCGGGCGTGCGGCGCGCGACGGCATCCGCGAGTTCGCGGGAACCGCGGTCGATCCGGCTCCCCAGCGGTGCGACGTCGTCGGCCTGCGAGCCCCAGTCGCTCGACGCGGCGAAGACTCCGGTCGAGACGGGCTCGGCGTGGAGGTAGGTGAACAGGGGGCGGATCGCGTAGTCGATCGCCAGCGAGTGGCGTGCCGTGCCGGCATTCGCCCCGAGGAGGACGGGCTTGCCGGTCAGCGCGTCGGGATCGAGCACGTCGACGAACGACTTGAACAGCCCCGAGTAGCTCGTCGAGAAGATCGGCGTCACCGCGATGATCGCGTCGGCCGACACGACCGTGTTGATCATCGACTCGAGCGCCGGCGGCGCGAAGCCGGTCAGCAGGTTGTTCACGACGTCGTGCGCGTAGTCACGCAGCTCGAACGTGTCGAACGTGGCCTCGATGTCGTGCTCGGCGAGCGCGGTCGCCGTCGCCGCGGCGAGCCGATCGGCGAGCATGCGCGTCGAGGACGGGTTGGACAGTCCGGCGGACAGGACGGCGATGCGGCGGGGGGTGGTCATGTCGCTCTCCTCACCGGCCGAGGCCGAACGCGGCCCCTGCCGGGGTCGGGGTGTCCTGGTAGGGCGAACCGCCGGTGAGGTTGTCGCCGCGGTTCGCGTTGGGACGGGCCTCGCGGGCGCCGCCGGCCTTCTCGACGAGCCCGGCGTGGGTGGGCGCGTCGGGCACCTCGGCCGGACGGTCCTTCTGCAGCTCGCGACGCAGGACGGGGACGACCTCTCCGCCGAGGATGTCGAGCTGCTCGAGCACCGTCTTCAGCGGCAGGCCGGCGTGGTCCATGAGGAACAGCTGACGCTGGTAGTCGCCGTACAGTTCGCGCATGCCCGCGTAGCGGTCGATGACCTGCTGCGGCGAACCCACCGTGAGCGGGGTCATCTCGCTGAAGTCCTCGAGGCTCGGGCCGTGTCCGTAGACCGGCGCATTGTCGAAGTACGGGCGGAACTGCTTCACGGCGTCCTGCGAGTTCGCGGCCATGAAGACCTGGCCGCCGAGGCCGACGACCGCCTGCTCGGGCGTGCCGTGGCCGTAGTGGGCGTAGCGCTGACGGTAGAGCGTGATGAGGCGCTGGTAGTGCTCGGCCGGCCAGAAGATGTTGTTGGCGAAGAAGCCGTCACCGTAGTAGGCGGCCTGCTCGGCGATCTCGGGGGTGCGGATCGAGCCGTGCCAGACGAACGGCGCGACGCCGTCGAGCGGTCGGGGCGTGGACGTGAAGCCCTGGAGCGGAGTGCGGAACTTGCCCTCCCAGTCCACGACGTCCTCGCGCCACAGGCGGTGCAGCAGGTTGTAGTTCTCGATCGCGAGAGGCAGTCCCTGGCGGATGTCCTTGCCGAACCAGGGGTAGACCGGTCCGGTGTTGCCGCGGCCGAGCATGAGGTCGACGCGACCGCCCGACAGGTGCTGGAGCATCGCGAAGTCCTCGGCGATCTTCACCGGGTCGTTCGTCGTGATCAGCGTCGTGGCCGTCGAGAGCACGAGACGCTCGGTCTGCGCGGCGATGTAGGCGAGGGTGGTGGTGGGGCTGGACGACCAGAACGGCGGGTTGTGGTGCTCGCCGATCGCGTAGACGTCGAGCCCGACGTCCTCGGCGTGCTTGGCGATCGTCACGGCGGCGCGGATCTTCTCCGCCTCGCTCGGGGTGCGACCTGTCGTGGGGTCCTCGGTGATGTCGCTCACCGAGAAGATGCCGAACTGCATCCCCTGCCACGGTGTGGTGTCGTTCACGATGTCTCCGCTCTGCGTCCGCGGGTTCCCCGCCGGACGATTCTATGCAAATGAATGTATCTCGTGTAACGCCGATCCGCCGGATCTATTCCCGGATGCCGCGCCATCCGTCTCACACCTCGGCGAACAGCCTCAGCATGTCGCGCACGAGCTGATGCGGGGTCGTCTCGCACGGCGCGTGACCGGTGGGATACACCGCGACGCGCGCGCCGATGCGCCGAGCGTAGGCCTCGTGCTGGGCCGTCGGCCAGAGGTCCTGCTCTCCGACCGCGATCAGGATCGGGATCCCCACCGCCGCCACCTCGTCGGCGATGTCGGGCATCGTCATCATGAGAGCGACGATGTCGTCGATGCTCGACCGTCGGGTGACGCCCAGCCGCTCGCGGACGAAGGCGATCCGCTGCGGGGGCGTGCGGTTGAGGTTGTAGCGGATGCCCCACAGGATGAGTCCGGCGGCGCGATGCGGCGGCATGTCCGAGATCGGGCCGATGTGCTTGACGCCGCGGAAGACCTGCCCGGTCGCCGGCGGCGCCGACATGAGGGTGATGCTCGCGAACAGTTCGGGGCGTCGAACGAGGGCGAGCTCGACGACGAGCCCGGCGAAGCTGTAGCCGAGGACGTGCGCGGGCGCGCGCCCGTCCTCCAGGATCGCGATCAGGTCGTCGACGAAGAGGTCGTGATCGGCACGATCGCGGGGCGGATCGAGGTTCTGCGGTCCCGCGTCGACGGACTCCCAGTGACCTGCGATGTCGTAGGACTCGACCCGGTACCCGGCTGCGGCCAGCAACGGGAACATGAGGACGAAGTCCTCCTTCGATCCGGCGACGCCCGGGACGAGGACGACGCGCGGCGCATCGGGGTCGCCGAGCCGCACGCGGGCGAGGCGCCCGCTCGGTGCGATGAACACGTCGCGCTCGGTGCCGTCGGGGAAGACATGCCAATCGATGTCGGGGATGGCCCGATCGTTCGCGAGCGCCTCGTCGGTCGTCGTCATAGCGACGTCGAGACTACCGCGCCGGAAGACCCAGGAGCTCGTCCGCGCGCGGGGCGTAGTCGATGTGCCCGCCGTCCGCATCGAACGCCTGCACCGGACGGCGCGCCGACCACGCCTCCCATCCCGGGTCGCCGTCCACGACGAACGACACCCATGCCGCGTGCATCGCATCGGCGAGCGCCTGCGGGGCATCCGGGCCTCCGAGAGCCACGGCATCGGCGGTCGTGAGCGCGTCGAACACGAAGCCGAGCTCCATCGCGTGCGCCGCACCGAGCCCGTCGACGGGGCTCCGCCACCGGAACTCGTACACCCAGGTCCGCGCGTTCCGCGCTGCCCGACTGTCGGCGAACCGGTTCAGCGGCCCGCGCAGCAGCATGTCGCCCACGATCTCGCCGAGCGTCTCACCGGGCAGCGCGTCGGGGCGTCGGCGCCGGTGAGCGCGGACGACCCGCCGCGGCACCCCCGAGGCCAGGCGCGCGAGGAGCAGCGTCGACCTGCGGATGCGGCCGAGCAGTCCGCCGGGCACGAACCACAGCCGATACTCCTCGCTCGTCGTGCCGATGAGGACCGGGATGCCGTCGCCGGCCCCCGCGAGGAGCGCGTCGATCGGGGTGACCGGAGCGGAGTCATCGCCGAGCGCGACGGCCACGGACGGGCCGCCGCTGAGGGGCGTGCCCGCTGCGCCGATCTCGGTCTGGACGCGGACCAGTTCGGCCGGCTTCGTCGCGGCGAAGCCCTCGCGCGTGGCCGGGACCCGCAGACGCTTGGCGATCTCGCGCGACATGCGCGCCGCCTTGGCCCTCGGCTGGCCCGCGAGCGGACCCGACTGGAGGATCACCCGATCGAAGAGCTCCTTCGCGTGCGGGAGCGCCAGCAGCACGGCGAGCGTGTTCGCCCCGGCGGACTGGCCCATCGCCGTCACACGCGTCGGATCGCCGCCGAAGACGCCGATCTCACGGCGCACCCACCGCAGCGCCGCCTCCTGATCGCGCACGCCCAGATTCAGCGGCACGTCGTCGAGCACCGCGAAGCCCTCCTGGCCGAGTCGGTACTGCACCGAGACGAAGACGATGCCCTCGCGCGCGAAGGTCGCGCCGTCGTAGATCGGCAGCGCGGCCGATCCGCGAGTGAGCGCGCCGCCGTGGACGAACACCAGCACGGGAAGCGCGGCGTCCGCGGGGCGGTCCTCAGGCGTCCAGACGTTGACGGTGAGGATGTCGTCGCCGGGGACCTCGACGGTCGGCAGGTACTTCTCGATCCCGTTCCCGTACGCCGACTGCGGCGCGGTGGGCCCGAAGCCCGTCGCGTCGCGTTCGCCGGTCCACGTCGCTGCCGGCTGAGGCTCGCGGAAGCGGAGATCGCCCACAGGAGGCGCCGCGTACGGGATGCCGAGGAATCGATCGATCCCGCCGTCGCTCGCGCCGCGCAGGGCGCCCGTGGAGACGGACAGGGTGGGGGCGTCGGCCACGCGGCTCTCCTTCGATGCGCTGGACCCGCCATCGGGCGGGCGTGACCCCAGGATAGGGTGGCAAGGCCTCATGACCGATCCAGCGAAAGCGGCAGAGACCGCGTCATCCCGCTCCCCCGCGACGGGGACCATCGGCGCGCCCCGCGCGAAGCGACGGGTGCCGTTCTGGGACAACGCCCGCTTCGCCTGCATCGTGCTGGTCGTTCTCGGGCACGCCGTGCAGCGACTGACGTACGACTCCGACATCGCCCTCGGCCTGTACCTGCTCGTCTACGCGTTCCACATGCCGGCGTTCGCGATCATCTCGGGCTACTTCTCGAAGTCCGA
>JBEVLS010000306.1:0-3160 GCA_040509015.1 Microbacterium sp. | reverse complement strand
ACCGGCCGCGGACGGTGCGACCCGCGTCATCGTCCGGCATTCCGGCTTCGTCACCGAGGACGAGCGGGCGAGTCACGTCGAGGGCTGGTCGAACTGCCTCCAGCGGCTCGTGGAACGGCACGCATGATCGTCGAGTTCGACGGCGAGGTGTTCCGGTGGGACGCGCGCACCGACGCGGACTGGTACCTCACAAGTCTTCCCGTGCACCTCGGCGCGCAGATCCGCGAGATCCCGCGCCCGCAGCGCGGTTTCGGCTCGGTCCGCGTGCACGCCACCGTGGGCGGGACGACCTGGCGGACGTCCATCTTCCCCGCATCCGACGGCTCGTATGTGCTGCCGCTCAAGCGTGCGGTCCTCGCCGCGGAGTCCCTCGGCGAGGGCAGCGACCTCCACGTCCGGCTCGACGTGCTCGACGCCTGAGCGGCACTGCGCGCACGTCGGGCTCATGTCAACCCCGGGCCGGGCGCCGCGCGCCCGCGGCTAGCCTTGCGGTATGGCCCCTCCCGACGGATCGCGACCGCCCGGCTTCCTTCCACGTGCGACCGCGTGGGCTCTGGAACAGCGTCCCGTCCGCGCGTTCCTGCACTACAGCGAGCACCGCGGACCGATGCTCGCCGACAGCGTCACCTACCGCACGCTGTTCAGCGTGTTCGCGGGCGTCCTGCTCGGCTTCTCGCTCGCCGCGCTGTGGCTGGCCGACAACCCCGCGGCGTTCGCGGCGCTCGTGGACGCCCTGGATGCGGCGATCCCTGGACTCGTCGACATCATCGATCCCGAGTCGATCAAGGCGCCCGCCGGGCTCACGATCGCGGGCATCGTCGCCCTGATCGGTCTCGTCGGCGCGGCGATCGGCGCGATCGGCTCGCTGCGCACGGCGCTGCGCATCCTGGCCGACGCGGTGCACGACGACGCCTTCTTCGTCTGGGTGCTGCTGCGCAACCTCGTTCTGGCGATCGTGATGGGCGCGGCCCTGGTCGCCGCCGCCGGCGCGATGTTCCTCGTGAGCGCGGGGGTCGGACTCCTCGCCGGCTGGTGGGGTCTGCCGGAGGACAACCCGCTCGTCGTCATCGCCGTCTGGGCCGCCGGCCTGATCGTCGTGTTCCTGCTCGACACCGCCGTCGTCTTCGTCCTCTTCCGCTCGCTCTCCGGTGTGCGGGCGTCGACGCGCACGGTGGTGGTCGGCGCCGTCATCGGCGGTGTCGGGCTCACCGTGCTGCAGCAGCTGTCGACGCTCTTCGTGGGCGGTGCGTCCTCGAACCCGCTGCTGGCGACCTTCGCGTCGCTCATCGCGCTGCTGCTGTGGTTCAACCTGTCCGCTCAGGTCATCCTCATCGCGAGCTCGTACATCATCATCAGCGAACGCGAGGCGACCGACCGTGTCAGGGAGCGCCTCAGCGCACCGACGTTCCTGCTGCGCAGAGTGAAGAACGCGGAGGACGCCGTCGGGATCGCGACCCGCGAGCTGGAGAATGCCCGCGAGGCGGTCGAGAAGGATCAGCGCGCCGCCGCCGAGAAGGCGGCGCAGGCTCAGCGCGCGTAGCGCTCGACGAAGTTCCGCAGGATCACGCTCGGGTGGGAGACGGCGGCCCGACGCACCGCCGCGAGCGTCAGCTCGAGTTCGTCGGCGGCGAAATAGCCGTGATCCGCGTAGGCGTGGATGCGCGTCGTGATGCCATCGACGTCGAGTTCCGGATGGAACTGCGTCGCATACACGTTCGTCCCGACGCGGAACATCTGGACCGGGCAATCCGGCGACGAGGCCAGCAGAGTCGCCGATCCAGGAAGGGCGCTGATGGCCTCCTTGTGGCCGACGAACGCCGAGAACGTGCGGGGGAGGCCCGCCAGCAGAGGGTCGTCGGCGCCGGCATCCGTCGTCGTCACCGGCACGACGCTGATCGGCTCGGGGAAGCGACGATCGATCGTGGCCCCCTGGTGGGCGCCGAGGGTGCCGATGCCGTAGCAGGCGCCGAGGAACGGGAAGTCACGAGCGACCACGTCGTCGAGGAGCGATTCGAATTCGGCTTCGACGCGACGCTGGACCGCGGACTTCTTCTCGAGAGGATCGGATGCGTTGAACGGTCCGCCGCCGACGAAGATGCCCGACAGCTCGTCGAGATCGAAGTGCGGCATCGGCCCGGCTTCGAGACGCACGCGGAGGAGCTCGCTCTCGTCGAGTCCGCTGTAGCGCAGGAACAGCGCGTACTCCTCGTCGGCGGGCACGTCTTCGGCTCTCGTGGCCAGCAGGACGAATCTCTTCATGACATCGGCTCCGGGTGGGCTGCGGCGGGTCGTCGATCGGGCGCAGCGGAGGAGGCCGGGCACATCACCCGAAGAGTCTACGGTCCGCGTGGATCCCGGCCTGTCGGGGGTCGCGGAGTAGGCTCGGGGCATGGCTATCGCACGTCTGCACGGCGGCCCCCTTGACGGGCAGATCATTCCCCTCGACCCCACGATCACCGATTCGTACATCGCTCCGTACGGCGAAGGACAACTCGTCTACGAGCGCGACGGTGAAGAGACGCACACCGGCGACGACGACGGTCCCACCGAGGTGCGCTTCGTCTACGTCGAGGTGACGGAAGACATCGACCCGAACCCGGATGGCCGCGACGACTGACGGCGCTTCGGCGTCGGAGCCTTCGCGCTCCGTCGAGGTGGAGCTGACCTTCGACGTCGATGAGAGCACGCCGCTGCCCGACTGGGCGGCTCTTCCCGGCGTCGTCGCCGTCGCCGCACCCGAGCTGCGCGACCTCGATGCGCGCTACCTCGACACCGATGATCTCGCCCTCGCTCGGGCGGGCTACGCCGTGCGGCGACGCACCGGCGGGCCCGACGCGGGCTGGCACATCAAAGGACCCCGCGTCGGCGACGCGCGGGTCGAGCTCGGATGGCCGCTCGGACCCGAGGGCGAAGACGTTCCACCGGCCGTCCGGCAGCAGGTCGCGACGGTGACGGATGCCGCGCTCGGCCCGATCGCGCGCATCCGCAACGCCCGCACGGCCTATCTGCTGATCGACGGGCGCGGCGGTGTGGTGGCGGAGTTCGTCGACGACCGCGTCGCCGCGACCGACGAGCGCACCGGTGTCGAGCGCCGGTGGCGGGAGTGGGAGTTCGAGCTCGGGCCTGCGGCGCCCGTCGACGACGCGGGCCGTTCGCTGCT
>JBEVLS010000305.1:0-7286 GCA_040509015.1 Microbacterium sp. | reverse complement strand
AGGGCGACCGCATCGGCGTCGTCGGACGCAACGGCGACGGCAAGTCGAGCCTTCTCGCGATGCTCGCCGGCCGCCTCGAGCCCGATCGAGGGCGCGTCACCGTGCGCGGCGGCGTGCGCGTGGGGGTCCTCGACCAGTCGGACACCCTGGGCGATGAGGGGACGGTCGCCGAGGCCGTCGTCGGCGACGCGCCCGAGCACGAGTGGGCCGGGTCGGCGCGCGTGCGCGAAGTGATCGCCGGGCTCCTGTCGGACATCGCGTGGGACGGACCCGTCGCGGGCCTCTCGGGCGGGCAGCGCCGCCGGGTGGCGCTCGCGCAGCTTCTCGTCGGCGACCACGACGTCGTCTTCCTCGACGAGCCCACCAACCACCTCGACGTCGAGGCGATCGCCTGGCTCGCCGAGCATCTCAAGCGCCGCTGGCCGGCGAATCAGGCGGGGCTGCTCGTCGTGACGCACGACCGGTGGTTCCTCGACGAGGTGTGCACGCGCACGTGGGAGGTGCACGACCGCATCGTCGAGCCCTTCGACGGCGGCTACGCCGCGTACATCCTGCAGCGGGTGGAGCGCGATCGTCAGTCCTCCGTCATCGAGCAGCGGCGCAAGAACCTCGCCACGAAGGAGCTCGCGTGGCTGCGCCGCGGGGCGCCCGCCCGCACCGCGAAGCCGAAGTTCCGCATCGACGCCGCGAACGCGCTGATCTCCGACGTGCCCGAGATCCGCGACAAGACCGAGCTGCAGTCGCTCGCGGTGACGCGTCTGGGCAAGGACGTCGTCGACCTGCTCGACGCGTCGGTGACGTTCGGCGATCGCGAGGTGCTGCATCCCGTCGAATGGCGCATCGCCCCGGGGGAGCGCACCGGCATCCTCGGCGTCAACGGTGCCGGCAAGTCGACGCTGCTCTCACTCGTCTCGGGCGACCTCGAGCCGACCGGCGGTCGCGTCAAGCGCGGCAAGACCGTGCAGGTCGCGACGCTCACCCAGCGTCTCGACGAGCTCGAAGCGCACCTGAACGATCCCGTGCGCGTGGTGATCGAGCGACTGCGCACGACCTACACGTTCGGCGCGGGATCGAAGGCGCAGGAGCTCACCCCCGGCCAGCTCCTCGAGCGCATGGGATTCTCGAGCGCTCAGCTCTCGACGCCCGTGAAAGACCTGTCGGGTGGCCAGAAGCGGCGCCTCCAGCTGCTGCTCATCCTGCTCGAGCAGCCCAATGTGCTGATCCTGGACGAACCGACCAACGACCTCGACACCGACATGCTCGCGGCGATGGAGGACCTCCTCGACACCTGGCCCGGGACGCTCCTGGTCGTCTCGCACGACCGGTACTTCATCGAGCGCGTGACCGATCAGCAGTTCGCGATCCTCGGCGGGCACCTGCGGCACCTTCCGGGCGGCGTCGACGAGTACCTGCGACTGCGGGAGCGCGAGCGCTCGGCGCCGGGCGCGACATCCGTCGCCGCCGCCGCGGCGCCGTCGGGGCTGTCGGGCTCGGATCTGCGCGCCGCGCAGAAGGAGGTCTCCGCGCTCGAGCGTCGCCTCGAGAAGCTCGAGAAGCAGATCGCGGCGGCCCGCACCGCGCTCGCCGACCGCGATCAGTCCGACTACGAGGGTCTCGCCACCGAGATGGGGCGGATCGGGGGCCTCGAGACCGAGCGCGACCAGGTCGAGGAGCGCTGGTTCGAGCTCACCGAGCAGCTCGGCTGATCCGCACGGGTGCGGCGGCGACGCCCGTGGCGATCCGCGTCCGCCGAACGTCGGGTCCGCGGCGGCGGTGCGCATTAGCGTGGGCGTGTGGATGACACGCACCTCGAGCGGACGCGAGCGTTCTACGACACCGTCGCGACGTCGTACGCCGAGATGATCCCCGATACGAGGTACGAGTCCGCCCTCGACCTCGCGATGATCCGTGACTTCGTCGACCTCCTCGCCGACGGCGCGTCGGTGCTCGATGCCGGATGCGGCACCGGGCGCATGATCGGCCATCTGCGGGGTCTCGACGCGACGATCGCCCTCACGGGCATGGATCTGTCGCCCGCGATGCTGGCCGGCGCGAGAGCATCCCACCCCGACGTGCCGTTCGTCGAGGGCAGGCTCTCCGCGCTTCCGTTCGGCGACGATGCGTTCGACGGTCTGCTCGCCTGGTACTGCATCATCCACACCGCTCCGCACGACCTCGGAGCGGTGTTCGCGGAGTTCCGCCGCGTGCTCCGTCCCGGCGGACTCGTCCTCCTCGGCTACCAGGCCGGCGTCGGCGAGCGTTCCGCGAAGGCGGCGTACGGACACGACGTGGAACTCCACGCGTACCTGCACGACACCCCGTCGGTCCAGCGGCTGCTCGAAGCCGCCGGGCTCGTGGTCGACGCCCGCCTCGACCGGGGTCCGCGCACGTGGGAGCGCCGGCCGCAAGGGTTCGTCCTCGCGCGTCTGCCCGCCGCCGCGGCCGCGTGAGGGCCGTCCTCAGTGGACGGCGTACTCGAGCAGGACGATGCAGATGCCGAGGCCGGCCGTGCCGGCGGCTCCGAGCAGGCGGATGACGGGGTGCGCGCCGCGTCGCCAGTAGGCGACGTAGCCGAGGATCGCCAGCACGACCCAGGTGACCCACATCGTCGCCTCGTAGGCGTCGTCTGCGCTCAGGCCCTCGACGCCGAAGAGGATGAGCGTCACCGTCGCGGGGATCGCGGCGTAGAGCATGCCCGCGGAGTGTGCCACCGCGTGCGCGACGGCGCCCCGCAGTCCGCGCTCGCCGTGGTCGGTGAGGGTGTGGGCGAAGACGTGCGCGATGAAGAACACCACGAGGGTCCAGGCCGCCGTGTCGAGCAGGTCCCAGGGATCGTGGGCATGGTCGGACGAGATCGTGACGAATGCCGCGAACACGATCAGGCCGTAGATCGCGGCGGGACTGCGGAAACGTGCGTCGAGCCACTCGCTCCACCGCCGCTTCGGAGCGGGGGCCTCGGTGTCGTCGCTCATGAGTCGAATCCGAGGCTCAGTTTGCGCAGCAGGCCCGCCAGTCGATCGCGGTCGCCACGGGACAGGGCGCCGAGGAGCGCGGCCTCGGCGTCGACGAGGCGGGTGATGGCGGCATCCACCCTGATCCTCCCGTCGTCGGTGAGAGTGACCAGGATGCTGCGCCCGTCGTCGGGATCGGCCTCGCGCCGGACGAGTCGGCGGGCGACGAGTCGGTCGATGCGGTTGGTCATGGTGCCGCTGGAGACGAGCGTCTGAAGAAGCAGCTGCTTCGGGCTGAGCTGGAACGGCTCTCCCGCGCGTCGGAGTGCCGAGAGCACGTCCCACTCCCACGACTCGAGGTCGCTCCGGCGGAACGCGTCGCGGCGCGCTCGGTCGAGATGACGCGAGAGGCGGTCGACACGCGAGAGCACTTCGAGCGGCGAGAAGTCCAGATCGGGGCGCTGCGCGACCCATGCCTCGACGATGCGATCGACCTCATCCGTCTCGTGAGCCACGGGTTCATCATCCCATCCGCGCCTCCGTCGGGCGAGCGGGAATCTGTGACCGGTCACAGTTAGGTAACGAATACGTCACGGCCGTTCCGCGGCGATACGCATCGCGAGAAGACTGTGACCGGTCCCACACCCCCAGCCTCGGGACCGACGCGAGCGATCGAAGGAGATCCCCGGTGAAGACGCGACCGACATCACATGCCCCCCTGGCACTCGCGGTCGTCGCCGCGGTGTCGATCTCGGCGCTCGGCGCTCCCGGCGCCGCCGTGGCCGAAGACGACGTCCCCGTCGAGGCGGGCATCGTCGTGCAGAAGGTCGAAGGGCTTCCGGCCGACTTCATCAACGGCGTGGACGTGTCGTCCGTGCTCTCGCTGGAAGAGTCCGGTGTCGTGTTCCGCGACGACGCCGGTCAGCCGGCGGACCTGTTCGACGTCCTCGCCGATCACGGCATCACCGACGTGCGCGTGCGCGTGTGGAACGATCCGTTCGACGCCGCGGGCAACGGCTACGGCGGCGGCGACGTCGACGTCGCGCGCGCCGTCGAGATCGGCGAGCGGGCGACGGATGCCGGACTGGGCGTGCTCGTGGACTTCCACTACTCGGACTTCTGGGCGGACCCCGCCAAGCAGAAGGCGCCGAAGGCGTGGGCGTCTCTGGGGATCGACGACAAGGCGGCGGCGGTGGAGGACTTCACCACGGACGCGCTCGAGGACTTCGACGCGGCGGGCGTGGACGTGCGCATGGTGCAGGTCGGCAACGAGACGAACAACTCCGTCGCCGGCGTCACCGGGTGGACCGGCATGGCGCGCATCTTCTCGGCCGGATCAGCCGCCGTGCGAGACGTCTTCCCGGATGCCCTCGTCGCCGTCCACTTCACCAACCCCGAGACCGCCGGCCGCTACGCCGGCTACGCGCAGAACCTCGCCGCGCAGGGCGTCGACTACGACGTCTTCGCGTCCTCGTACTATCCCTACTGGCACGGGAGCCTGACGAACCTCACGTCGTCGCTCTCGCAGGTGGCCTCGACGTACGGCAAGAAGGTCATGGTCGCCGAGACGTCGTGGGCGCACACGCTCGACGACGCCGACGGTCACGGCAACGTCATCGACCTGCCGTCCGAGGCGACGCAGTACCCCGTGAGCGTGCAAGGACAGGCCACCGCCGTCCGCGACGTCGTGCAGGCGGTCGTGAACGTCGGCGAGGCCGGCATCGGGGTCTTCTACTGGGAGCCCGCGTGGCTTCCGGTGGGCCCGCCGTCGCAGCTCGAGGCGAACAAGCTCCTGTGGGAGCAGCACGGCTCGGGCTGGGCCTCGAGCTTCTCGGGCGAATACGACCCGGACGATGCGGGGGAGTGGTTCGGCGGCTCCGCGTGGGACAACCAGGCGCTGTTCGCGGCCGACGGAACGCCGCTGGAGTCTCTGAACGTCTTCCGCTACGCCCGCACGGGCGCCGTCGCGCCCCGCCAGGTGACCGACGTCGAGAAGCCCGCGGTGAGCATCGCCGACGGATCGCCCGTCACCCTGCCCGGCACCGTGCGGGTCTCCTACAACGACGGTTCCTCCGAACAGCAGGCCGTGCAGTGGGACGCGATCGCGGAGTGGATCTCGGGGCCCGGCGTGTATCCGGTCGCCGGCACTACGGCGGATGGCCTCGCGACGACGGCCACCGTCACGGTGACCTCGGTCAACCACCTCGCCAACCCGGGGTTCGAGGCGGCCGACGTCAGCGCGTGGACGCGCACCGGCGCCGCCCTCACGCTGCGCTCGACGAGCGACCCGCGCTCCGGCGCGCGCTCGGCGCACTTCTACTCGGGCGCGGCCTACACCTTCTCGCTCTCGCAGCGGGTGACCGGACTCGCCGCCGGCGAATACACCGCCTCGGCGTCGCTCCAGGGCGACGGCGAGAACTCGACGAGCGACGTGCGGATCACGATCGCCTCGTCGGGAGGGCCGACGGCATCCGCTCCGTTCGCGATGAACGGCTGGCAGCAGTGGTCGACTCCGACGACGGATGCCGTCGCCGTGCCCGCGGGCGGGTCCGCCACGGTGACCATCACGGCAACGCTGCCCGCCGCGGCGTGGGGCACGATCGACGACGTCGTCCTCTCGAGGGCCCAGAGCGGCGCTGACACCGCAGCGCTCGAGGCCGCGGTCGCCCGGGCCGAGGCCATCGATCGCGACATCGTGACCGACGAGTCGCTCGTCGCCCTGGACGACTCGCTGGCGATCGCGCGGATCGTGCTGGCATCGTCGGCGCCGGCCGAGGCGAAGGTGGACGGCGCCCTCGCGAGGGTCGAAGCGGCGATCGCCGCGCTGCGGCTTCGCGGCGAGGCGCCGGCGCCGACCGTCGTGCCCGTGTCGGCGACCGCCGTCGAGGGCGATGAGATCGCTCTTCCCGACGAGGTCGAGGTGCGCAGCTGGAACGGCGCCGTGACGACGCAGGCGGTCACCTGGTCGGACGTGCTGGAGTGGATCACGGGTCCCGGCGAGTACGTCGTGCCGGGCGAGACGGATGCCGGACTCGCCGCGACGGCGACGGTCATCGTGACGGCGCGGCAGTGGATCCGCGACCCCGGCTTCGAGGGGACGGGGTCGTCGCCGTGGACGGTGACGGGCACCGGCGCGAGCATCGCCGCCACCCCCGACGCCGCCGCCGGCGCCCGCGCCGTGACCTTCTGGAACGATGCGGCGTACTCCTTCCAGGTCGCGCAGTCGATCACGGGAGTGACGCCGGGCACCTACACGCTGTCGGCGACGGCGCAGGGCGACGGCGAGGGTTCCGGTGATTCGCTGACACTCGCGGCCGAAGCATCGGGAACCCCCGCCACGGCTGCTCTCGCTCTCGACGGATGGCGGGCGTTCCGCACGGCGACCACTCCCGCGTTCACGGTCGGCGCGGACGGCAGGCTGACCGTACGGGCGTCGCTCTCGCTGAGCGCGGCCGCGTGGGGGACGATCGACGAGTTCGTGCTCACGCGCGCCGGTGATCGCGTCGACACGGCGCCCCTCGCCGCCGAGATCGACGCGCTCGCCGCGCTCGACGCCGCGGCGTACACCGCGTGGTCGTACGCAGCGCTGCCCGATGCGCTCGCCAAGGCTCGCACCGTGGTCGCCGCGGACTGGCCGACGCCGGAGCGGATCGCCGAGGCCACGACGCTCCTGGCGGGGGTCCGCGCCGGTCTCGTCCGCACCGACGCCGATGCGGCGACGCAGGTGCCCGCCAAGGGCACGCTGTCGCACGACAACGGATGGGACACGGGCCTCCACGACGGCGACTACACCGTTCGCTTCCACCTCTGGTGGGGCGCGAACGGCTCGTCGTTCCGCCTCTACGAAGACGGCGTGCTCGTGGGCGCCGTGCCGCTGGCCTACGGCGGGCTCCAGGCCCAGACCGCCGCGGTGAAGATCGAGGGACGCGCGAACGGCACCTACCGCTACACCGGCGTGCTGGTGAACACGAAGGGCGAGACCTCGACCTCCGTGCTCACCGTGACCGTCCGCGACGCGGCGCCGGGCACACCCGTGCTGTCGCACGACAACTGGGACGGCGACGGTGCGTTCGCGGTCACGGCCAACCTCTGGTGGGGCACCAACGCCTCGTCGTACCGGTTCTTCCAGGACGACGTGCTCGTGAAGGAGGGCGCGCTCGCCGCGCGGACGCCCGCTGCCCAGTCGGCCGTCCTCGCCGTCGTCGGCGCCCCGAAGGGCGTCCACCGCTACCGCGTCGAGTTCGTCAACGCCGCGGGAGTCGCTTCGAGCGCGCAGCTGAGCGTCACCGTCAAGAAGTAGGACGCCAAGGGGCCGGATGCCGCTGCGACGGCATC
>JBEVLS010000304.1:0-3050 GCA_040509015.1 Microbacterium sp. | reverse complement strand
GACGACGACGCCCGCGGCGACGCGCCGTACGACAAGGGCGCCGAGAAGGCGCTGGAGGCGGCATCCGTCCACGGCTTCACCGTCGTGAGCGTCCGCGACGACTGGTCCGAGGTCTTCCCGCCCGCCTGACCCTGTCGCCCCCCCGACCTGCGCGCGAACCGTCGGGAGTGGTCGGGTACGCGGCGCTCGAGGCGGCCGGTCGCGACGGTTCGGCGCGGCCCGGTGGGGGCGCCGGCTCCTCCACGGGCGGGACGGGCGAGGGGGCTGTCCACGGACGGCGGAGTCGGTGACCCGACGCCACGGGCGGGAACGGACGATCGACGGATGCCGCAACCCGCACCGCTCCCGTCCTCGCTCGATCCCGCGGGGTTCACCGTCGGGGACGGGACCGCCGCGGGTATGACGCGGCGGCGGATGCGGGCGAGCGACCTCGATGCGCCGTTCCACGGCATCCGGACCCGGGGCCGGCCCGCCGAGACGCACGACCGCGTGATCGCCTACGCGCCGAAGCTCCGCCCCGGAGAAGCGTTCAGTCACGGCACCGCCCTCGCCCTCGTCGGGGTGGACGTGCCCGCTCGCTCCGCCGGAGAACTGCACGTGGTGACGCCGGCGGTGTACGAGCGTGCGCGCGGTGCGGGCGTGCGCGGGCACGAGGCGATCGCCGGGCAGCTCAGGGTCGGAGTCGTCCGGGGCGTGCCGACCGTGCACCCCGTCGACGCGTGGTGCCAGCTCGCGACGGACCTGTCGGTGCGTGAGCTCGTCCTCGTCGGCGACGCTCTCACCCGACGGAACAGGCCGATCTCCGCGCGCGGTGAGCTCGACGAGGCGGTGGCCCGCTGGAGCGGACGTCGTGGCGTGCGGCGACTCCGCGACGCGCTCGACCTCGTCCGCGAGCGCACGGACTCGTACCCCGAGACGACATTGCGTCTCGACGCCGCCGACGCCGGGCTTCCCGAGCCCGAGGTCAACGGCCGTGTAGAGGATGACCGCGGCCGCTTCGTCGCGTACGGCGATCTCGTGTATCGGGATCACCGGACGATCCTCGAATACGACGGCGAACAGCATCGCCTCGACGATGCGCAATTCGCTCGCGACGTGCGCAGGCTCGACGACCTGGCCCGTCTCGGCTGGCGGGTGATCCGCGTCACGAAGGCCGACCGGGGCTCTGCGCGCGCGGTGAAGCTGGCCCGCGTGCGCGAGTCGCTCGTCGCTCACGGCTGGACTCCCTGACGTCGGCGCCCATCCGTCGCATGTGGCCGCGTCGCGGGGGGTGCGGGCGGCCGTACGAGACGGTTCGCGCCTGGTAGGCGGGGGTGGGCGTCCGCTCAGGCGTCGCGGGCGCAGCGGAAGCCGATGTGCGACATGCCGGTGTCCTCGGACTGGGGCGAGCGGGCCGCCGGACGGAACCGCAGGCAGTACTCGGGCGAGCAGAGGTGCGACCCGCCTTTGAGCACGCGCCGGGGATCGCTCGCCGCAGCGGCCACGAGGAGGTTCGTGCGGTCACCGGCGTCGACGACGGTGTCCGAGGGGCGCACGTGCCGGGGCGTGTAGAAGTCGCTCGTCCACTCCCACACGTTGCCGATCATGTCGTGCAGCCCGTAGCCGTTGGCAGGATACGAACCCACCGGCGCGGCATCGCCCACGCCTCGGTTGTCGTACGGGAAGCGCCCGAGCCACGAGTTCGCCTGCGCGACCCCGCCGGGGTAGGGCTCGTCACCCCAGGCGAACGCCGTGCCGACGGCCCCTCCGCGGGCTGCGTACTCGTGCTCTGCCTCGCTGGGCAGTCGCGCGCCCGCCCAGTGCGCGTACGCGGCCGCGTCTTCGAAGGCGACGTGCACGACCGGATGCCGCTCCCGGCCGGCGACCGAGGAGTCGGGTCCGAACGGCCGACGCCAATACGCGCCCGGCTGCCAACGCCACCACGCACGCCAATCGCCGAGGTCGACGGGGCCCGTGGTGGGGGTGAAGACCATCGCCCCCGGCACGAGGTCGGCGGGGTCGGCGCCGGGGAACTCCGCGGGATCCAGCTCGCGTTCGGCCACCGTCACGTAGCCCGTGTCGTCGACGAACCGCGCGTAGTCGTCGTTCGTGACCTCGTATCGGTCGATCTCGAACGCCGCCACGGCCCGCTCGTGCACGGGTCGCTCGTCGGGATAGAAGTCGTCCGAGCCCATCCGCAGCACGCCGGCGCCGATCAGCACCATGTCGCGCGGGGGGAACGCCATGCCACCACCGTAGACCGCGGCCACCGCCCGTGATTCGCTCAGGGCGTACGGAATCGGGTGGGCCGGTGTCGGGGGCGAGTCGTAGCCTAGAGAACGCTCTTCGGCGGCCGCATCGCGGCACCCCCTCGTTCTGGGGCACGTTCCTTATCGCCCACTCCTTGGAGAACCCGTGCTCGGCAAACTCCTCTTCCGCTACCTGAAGCCCTATCGCTGGCTGCTGGCGGCGCTCCTCGTCTTCCAGATCGCCTCGGCCGTCGCGACGCTGTACCTCCCGCGCCTCAACGCCGACATCATCGACCAGGGCGTCTCGCAGGGCGACGTGCCCTACATCTGGTCGACCGGCGCGCTGATGCTCATGATCTCGCTCGGGCAGATCGTCGCCGCGATCATCGCGACCTACTTCGCCGCCAAGGCGTCGATGGCCGCCGGACGCGACATCCGCCGCGACGTGTACGAGAAGGTGAGCGCGTTCTCGGAGCGCGAGGTCTCGGCCTTCGGCCCCGGCTCGCTCATCACCCGCAACACGAACGACGTGCAGCAGGTGCAGATGCTCGCGATGATGGGCTCGACGATGCTCGTCACCGCGCCGCTGCTGGCCATCGGCGGCATCATCATGGCGCTCCAGCAGGACCTGGGGCTCGGCTGGCTGATCGCCGTCGCCGTCCCGGTGCTGCTGGTCATGGTGCTGCTCGTCGTGAGCCGCATGGTGCCGCTGTTCCGTCAGTTCCAGAAGAAGCTCGACGCCGTCAACCGGGTGCTCCGCGAGCAGCTCACCGGTGTGCGGGTCGTCCGCGCGTTCGTGCGGGAAGACATCGAAGAAGAGCG
>JBEVLS010000303.1:0-3043 GCA_040509015.1 Microbacterium sp. | reverse complement strand
CAGCGGTGATGCTTAGTCGACGTCCGGCTGCGTGACTTCGATGCCCGCCGGAGCGAGGTGAAGGTCGAACAGACCGGTCCAGACATCGCCACCATCGGTGAAGAGGGTGTTGATGAAGTCGAGGAGCGCCGTGTCGCCCTTCTCGAGGCCGACGCCGTAGCGCTCCTCGCTGAACGGCTCGCCGGCGATCTTCAGCGCGTCGGGCTCCTGCGCGACGTAACCGGCGAGGATCGCCTCGTCGGTCGTGATCGCGTCGACCGAACCGGCCTTGAGCTGCTCGACGCACTGCGAGTAGGTGTCGTACTCGACGGTGTCGCCGGGGTTGTACTCGTCGCGGATGCGCTGGAGCGGGGTCGAGCCGGTGACCGAGCAGACGATCTTGCCCGCGAGGTCGTCGGGACCGTTGATGTCCTCGTTGTCGGCGGCGACGAGCAGGCCCTGACCGGTGATGAAGTACGGTCCTGCGAAGTCGATCTGCTCCTTGCGGCTGTCGGTGATCGAGTACGTGCCGACGTAGTAGTCGATGTCGCCGTTCACGATCGCCTGCTCGCGGTTGGCCGACGGAATCGTGACGTACTCGATCTGGCTCTCCTCGAAGCCGAGCGAGGCGGCGATCCAGCGTGCGATATCGACGTCGAAGCCCGAGCGCTCGCCGGTCGTGGCGTCTTCGAAGCCGAGTCCGGGCTGGTCGTTCTTGACGCCGATGACGACGCCGTCGCGCTCGACCATGCGGTCGTAAGTGGGGCTGTCGGTCAGGTCGACCTCGGTCGCGACCTCCCACAGGGCGGTCGTCTCTTCGCCGCCTCCGGTGTCGCCGTCCGACGGCGCAGCTCCCGGCGTTCCGCTGTTGCAGGCGCTCAGGGCGAGCGCGGCGATCGCGAGGCCCGCGAAAGCGGCGCCGATACGTGTCTTGCGCATGTGATCCTCCTGGGTTACGTATGCGTCTTCATTTCCTCACGCCCGGTGCAGGGGCGCGGGGTCTAGTGGGTCAGGAGCTTCGAGAGGAAGTCCTTCGCGCGATCGCTCGTGGGGTTCGTGAAGAACTCCTCCGGCGTCGCCTCTTCGACGATCTGCCCGTCCGCCATGAACACCACGCGGTCCGCCGCCTTGCGGGCGAAGCCCATCTCGTGGGTGACGACGATCATCGTCATGCCGTCCTGGGCGAGGCCGACCATGACGTCGAGCACCTCGTTGATCATCTCGGGGTCGAGCGCGCTCGTCGGCTCGTCGAACAGCATGACCTTGGGCTGCATCGCGAGGGCGCGCGCGATCGCCACGCGCTGCTGCTGACCGCCCGACAGCTGGGCGGGGAACTTCGCGGCCTGGTGGCCCACGCCCACCCGATCGAGGAGCTGCTTGGCGAGCTTGTCGGCATCCGCCTTCTTCATGCCCTTCACCTTGAGCGGCCCGAGCGTGACGTTGTCGAGGATCGACAGGTGGGCGAACAGGTTGAAGGACTGGAAGACCATGCCGACGTCCGCACGCAGCTCGGCGAGCGCCTTGCCCTCCTTGGGGAGCTCTTTGCCGTCGATCGTTATGGTTCCGCTCGTGATCGTCTCGAGGCGGTTGATCGTGCGGCAGAGCGTCGACTTGCCCGAGCCGGAGGGGCCGATGACCACCACCACCTCGCCGCGGTTGACCGTGAGGTCGATGTCCTTGAGCGCCTGGAACTCGCCGTAGTGCTTCTGGACATCCGTGATCTGGACCAGCGGATCGCCTCGACGGACGTTGATGTTCGACGTCTTCGGCGCAGGGTCAGCGGGTGTCGTCATGTCGCCACCCTAGGGCGGTCCGAAGCCGCCGCGCAGGACATCGGGGCGACCTTTACCGATCTGTAACAGGACCGGAATACGTCGGCTCAGTCGCCCGCGCGCTGCGCGAAGGCGGTCTCGTACAGGCACACGCTCGCCGCGGTCGCAAGATTCAGCGACTCCGCCGCGCCGTAGATGGGGAGCCGGAGCGACAGATCGGCGAGCCCGAGCGCGTCGTCCTCGAGGCCGCGGGCCTCGTTGCCGAACAGCCACGCCGTGGGCTCGGCCAGCAGCGCCCGCGATGCGAGGAAGTCGCCGCCGCCGACATCGGCGGCGATGACGCGCACGCCGGCGGCCCGGGCCCGCTCGATGGCGGTGCCGAGTTCGACGCCGACGGCGATCGGCAGGTGGAAGAGCGACCCGGTCGTCGCGCGCACGACCTTGGGGTTGTACGGGTCGACCGTGCGTCCGGTCAGCACGACGGCGTCGGCGCCCGCCGCATCCGCAGCCCTGATGATGGTGCCGAGGTTGCCGGGATCGCGCACCTCCTCGCAGATCACAACGAGCTTCGGCGATGCCGCGAACACGTCGCGCACCGACGTCGGCGTCTGCCGGGCGACCGCGACGATCCCCTGCGGGGTGACGGTGTCGGCCATGGCGTCGAGGACCGACTCGGTCGTGAAGACGACCTCGAGCGACGCGTCGCGCGCGGCGTCGCGCACATCGGGGTGCCGTTCCATCGCGGTCGGCGTCGCGAACAGCTCGACGACCGTCTCGGGCCGGAAGGCGAGTGCCTCGCGCGCTGCCTGCGGACCTTCCAGCAGGAACAGGCCGGTCTCCTGCCTCGCACTTCGCTTCGTGAGCTTCGCGACGGCGCGGACGCGGGGCGAGCGCGGGTTCTCGAGCACGCGTTCATCCTATTGCGGGCACCGGGTGCAGACATGCAGAAAGGGCGCCCTCCCGGAGGAGGACGCCCTTCTGTACGACGGATGCCGGAGGTCAGGCGCTCTTCGGAGCGTTGACGTTCGCGGGCAGTGCGCCCTTCGCGGTGGCGACCAGCGACGCGAAGGTCGCCGGCTCGTGCACGGCGAGCTCGGCGAGCATGCGGCGGTCGACCTGCACACCCGCGAGGCCGAGGCCCTGGATGAAGCGGTTGTAGGTGATGCCGTTCTGGCGGGCAGCGGCGTTGATGCGCTGGATCCAGAGGCGGCGGAAGTCGCCCTTGCGCTTGCGACGGTCGCGGTACGCGTAGACGAGCGAGTGGGTGACCTGCTCCTTCGCCTTGCGGTACA
>JBEVLS010000302.1:0-9543 GCA_040509015.1 Microbacterium sp. | reverse complement strand
TACTCCTCGACCACGGGCGTCTCGATCTCGTCGAAGCCGTGCGCACGGTAGCGCTCGCGGATGACGGCGAGCACGCGCTCGCGACGGGCCTTGTCGGCGGGAAGGAAATCGCGCATGCCGCGCGGAGGATTGACGGATGCCACGGGTTCATTCTTCCAGGTCGGACTCGGCGGCTCGGATCTCGCCCGAGAACGACCGCAGCCGCTCCCGAAGCGCACGCTCCGCGTCCCACCCGTTCGCGCGCGCGGTGGCGGCGAGCGCGAGGAGAGCGTCGCCGAGTTCATCCTCGGTGCGAGGGGCCGCATCGGGAGCCACCTCGACCCCGACCTTAGACGCCTTGCCCAGGAGCTTCTGAGCGAGGGCGAGGGACGGCATCCGTTCGCTCACGCCGTCCAGCACGGACCGGCGCTCGTGCTTCTCCGCCGCCTTCGCCGCGTTCCAGTGCACGAGGACTTCTTCGGGTGTGGTCGCGACGGCGTCGCCGAAGACGTGGGGGTGCCGCGTCACCATCTTCTCGGTCAGGCCGCGCGCGACGTCGTCGATGTCGAAGGGCGCGTCCTCATCGCGCGACGCGATCTCGGCGTGGAACAGAACCTGCCACAGCAGGTCGCCGAGTTCCTCGCGGAGGTCATCGCGCGAGCCTTCCTCCACGGCGTCGATGAGCTCCGCGCTCTCCTCGACGAGGTAGGGCACCAGCGCACGATGGTCGATCTGCTGCGACCAGACGCATCGATCGCGCACGGCGCGCATCGTCTCGGCCGCCTCGCGCAGCGGGTCCGTCACGCCGTCGTCGCCTCGTTCGCGATCCGTCGATGGTGCCATGCCCGCCACGATACGAGACTCCCGGCCAGCACGAGCGAGATGAGAGACCCCGCGATGACGCCGAGCGTCGCCTGGTCCCTGACGGCGGGCTGATCGGCGAAGGCGAGCTCCGAGAGCAGCAGTGAGACGGTGAAGCCGATACCGCCGAGCGCGCCGGCGGCGACGAGGTCGGCGAACGACAGCTGCGGCGGCGCATCGCGCGGCCCGATGCGCAGCGACAGCCAGCCGAAGACGGCGATCCCGACGATCTTGCCCACGGGAAGCGCGACCAGCACGCCCCAGAACGCCGGCGACAGCCGACCCGCCGACACCGACGGGATCACCACCAGGGCCGCCGAGAACGCGAACAGCGGCAGGACCACCCCGTTCACCCACGGTTCGAGCGCGTGTCGTGTGCGAAGAGCGGGCCGCTGCGCCATCGCGAGCCCGAGCGCGACGCCCGCGATCGTCGCGTGGACGCCGGATTCGAGCACGAGCACCCACGTCACGACGGCGAGGACCCCCAGCGCGATCGCGACCGGCACCCGCGCACGCCCGGCCCGCACACGACTCAGGATGCCGAACGCCACGACTGCGACGGCGGCGAGCGCCAGCGTCTGCAGCTGCAGATCGGTCGTGAAGAGCACGGCGATGAAGACGATGCCGACGATGTCGTCGAGGATCGCCAGCGCGAGCAGGAAGATCCGCAGACCGCTCGGCAGACCCTTGCCGAACACGGCGAGCACTCCGAGCGCGAAGGCGATGTCGGTCGCGGTGGGGATCGGCCACCCCGCCGCGGCGTCGCCTCCCGCCGCGAACGCGAGGTACACCCCGATCGGCACGAGCACACCGCCCGCGGCGGCGATCGCCGGCTGCAGGGCCTTGCGTGCCGAGTTCAACTCGCCCGCGGTGAGCTCGAACTGCAGCTCCACCGCGACGACGAAGAAGAAGACGGCCAGCAGCCCGTCCTTGATCCAGTGCGAGACGGACAGCTCGAACACGCCCGGGATGCCGAGATGCGCGTGCATCAGCTCGTCGAGCGCGGGCCCGAGCGGCGAGTTGGCGAGCGCGAGGCCGGCGGCCGCGGCGAGGAGGAGGACGATCGCGGGGAAACGGGCGGAGCGGAGCAGGGACACGGGAGTCCTTCCGGGAGTCGGATGCGGGTCGACGAACAACGTGCCGACCAGACTTCCCGGCTCACCTGACTGCAGTGTAGCGAGCGTCATGTGTGACGTCGGCGAAACACAGCGGCGATAGCGTGGAGGGATGCGCGAACCCACCCCCACCGAGGCGATCGACCTCGTCGGACGCTACGAAGCCGAGCAGGAGATCCCCGAGCGGATGCGGGCGGATGTCCGGCTGCTCGGCTCGCTGCTCGGACGGGTGCTGCGCGAGAGCGGCTCCCCCGGCCTGTTCGAGGACGTCGAGAAGCTGCGCGTGGCGACGATCCAGGCGTACACCGACGAATCCGCCGAGGCCTTCGCGCGAGCGGCGGCGATCGCCGACTCCTTCTCGATCGCACGAGCGGACGAAGTCGCCCGGGCGTTCACCGCCTACTTCCATCTGGTCAACCTGTGCGAAGAGCACCAGCGCGTGCGCATCCTGCGCGAGCGCGACGGGCGACCCGACCGCGAGCAGGCGGGCGACTCCGTGGCGGCCGCGTTCGTGCGCCTCGCCGAGGAGGTCGGCGACGACACGGCGCTGGCACGGCTGCAGGCGCTCCGCTTCCACCCGGTCTTCACCGCGCACCCCACCGAGGCCCGGCGCCGCGCCATCTCCACCGGCATCCGCCGCCTCGCGACCCTGCTCGAGGAGCACGACACGGCGCTGCGCAACGGCGCCGACGAGCGCCGGGCCGAGCGCCGCATGCTCGAGGAGATCGACACGCTGTGGCGGACCGCTCCCCTCCGCCCCGAGAAGCCGTCGCCGACCGACGAGGTGCGGGCCGTCATGGCGGTCTTCGACGACACCCTCTTCACCGCCGTGCCGCACGTCTACCGCCGCGTCGACGATGCGCTGCAGGGTCCTGCCGCGGGCAACCGCGCCCCGGTCGTGCGTCCGTTCGTGCGGATCGGCTCGTGGGTGGGCGGCGACCGCGACGGCAACCCGTTCGTCACGGCATCGGTCACCCGCAAGGCCGCGAAGATCGCCAGCGAGCACGTGCTGCTCGGGCTCGAGCGCACTGCGAGCCGCATCGGGCGCACCCTCACCCTCGATGCCACGACGACGCCTCCCAGCGCCGCCCTCGAGGCCCAGTGGCACCGCCTGAAGGGCGCCGACGAAGACGCGGCGGCCGACATCGCCAAGCGCTCGCCCAACGAGCCCCACCGCCGCATCCTGCTGCTCATCGCCCGCAAGATCGCTGCGACCCGCACCCGCGACGCCGACCTCGCGTACCGCGAGCCCGAGCAGCTGCTCGCCGACCTGCGCGTCGTGCAGGACTCCCTCATCGCCGCCCGGGCACCGCGGCAGGCGTACGGGCACCTGCAGCAGCTGCTGTGGCAGGTCGAGACCTACGGCTTCCACCTGACCGAGCTCGAGGTGCGCCAGCACTCGGCCGTCCACGCGAAGGTGCTCGCCGAGCTCGATGCCGGGGGCGCGCGCTCGGAGCTCGCCGAAGAGGTCCTCGAGGTCTTCCGCGTCATCGCGTTCCTGCAGGAGCGCTACGGCCCGCGTGCGGCAGGTCGCTACATCGTCTCGTTCACCCAGTCCGCCCAGGACCTCGCGAACGTGCACCGGCTCGCACGCTACGCCGTGGGTCCCGACGGCGCGCTGCCGGTGCTCGACGTCATCCCCCTCTTCGAGACCTTCGCCGATCTGCAGGCAGGACCGAGCATCCTCGCCGAGATCGTCGAGCACCCGCAGTTCGCCGCGCGCCTGGACGAGACGGGGCGTCGACTGGAGGTCATGCTCGGCTACTCCGACTCGTCGAAGGACGTCGGACCGGTCGCGGCGAACCTCGCGCTCTACGAGGCGCAGGCGCAGATCGCCGCATGGGCTCAGGAGGTCGGCATCGAGCTGACCCTCTTCCACGGTCGCGGCGGCGCGCTCGGCCGCGGCGGCGGACCGGCGAACTCGGCGATCCTCGCCCAGCCGCCGCACTCCGTCGACGGCCGGTTCAAGCTCACCGAGCAGGGCGAGGTCATCTTCGCCCGCTACGGCGACCCGGCGATCGCGATGCGCCACATCGACCAGGTGGCCGCCGCGGTGCTGCTGGCGTCCGCGCCGTCGATCGAGCGCCGCAACAGCGATGCCGCCGAGCGCTACGCCGAGGTCGCCGCGACGATGGACACCGCGTCGCGCGAGCGGTTCTTCTCGCTCGTGAAGGCACCGGGGTTCGCACCGTGGTTCGCGCAGGTCACCCCCATGGAGGAGCTCGGACTGCTGGCGCTCGGCTCGCGTCCCGCGCGCCGGGGGCTCTCGGTCGAGTCGCTCGAAGACCTCCGGGCCATCCCCTGGGTGTTCGCGTGGACGCAGGCGCGGATCAACCTCGCCGGGTGGTTCGGCCTCGGGACGGCGCTCGACGCCGTCGGCGACGAGGAGCTCCTCGTCCAGGCGTACACGGACTGGCCGCTCTTCCGCACGATGATCGACAATGTCGCGATGAGCCTCGCGAAGGCCGACGACCGCATCGCCCGCCACTACCTCGAGCTCGGAGACCGCGACGACCTCGCCGCGCTCGTCCGCGACGAGATGGCGCTCACGCGCTCGTGGGTCGTACGGCTCACCGGCGGCACCGAGCTGCTGGGCAACAAGCCGGTGCTCCAGCGCGCCGTCAAGATGCGCAGCCCCTACGTCGACGCATTGTCGCTGCTCCAGCTGCGGGCGCTGCGGGCTCTGCGCACCGAGACCGGGGCCATCGATCCCGAGCAGCAGCGACTGCTGCTGCTGTCGGTCAGCGGCGTCGCGGCCGGCCTGCAGAACACCGGGTGAGCGTCAGTCGAGCCGCTCGTCGTCGGCATGCCGCGCGAGGCTCCGACCGTACCTCTCGGTGAGCTGCACCATGAGGTCGGGCGTCTCGCGATCGAGACCGAACACGTAGCCGGGGAAGTCGAGTTCGCGCTGCGCCGCCCAGATCTGCTCGTGCCGGTCGGCCGGCAGCAGCTGTACCGGATCGCCCACCGCGACCCAGCCGATCGGCACGACCGTCTCGGCGGGGAGCTCGGTGCGCAGGTGCACGACGGCGTTGATGCGCACTTCGCTGCGCGCCCCGATGCGTGCGCCGTTGAACACGCGCGTGCCGGTCGCGAGGAAGACCTCGTCGTCGACCGTCGCACCCGAGATGCTCGCCATCGGACCGACCAGCACATGGTCTCCGATGTGCACCGGATTCGTCGCGGTCGCGCGGATCAGGGCGTTCTCCATCACGATGACGTTCGCACCGAGGGTGATCGCGCCGCCCTCGGCGGTGATGACGGCGCCGTGCAGGATCTGGCAGTCGGCGCCGATCGTGACGTCGCCGCTGATGACGGCGGTCGGTGCGACGACGGCATCGGGATGGATGCGGGGGCTCGCCCCGAGGTGCTCGAACTCCACTGGTCCTCCTCGGTCGGAGCCAGGGTACCGCTCGTCAGGGTCTGATCGCCGTCGTCGCGCGGTCGCGCATCGTGAGGTCGGGGTGCGTGGCGGCACCGCGCCACCCGTCGGCGGTGAGGATGTCGCGGATCTCGGCGCCCTGCCATTCGCCGTGCTCGATCACGATCGAGCCGCCCGGGTGGGCCAGACGCAGCCCCACCCCGCTGAGGATCCGCACGACGTCGAGGCCGTCCGCGCCGCCGTACAGCGCCGCGGGCGGGTCGAAGAAACGCACCTCGGGGTCACGGGGTATCGCCGCATCCGGAACATACGGGGGGTTCGACGCCACGACCGACACCGTGCCGTCCAGTTCGGGGAACGCGTGCTCGAGGTCGATGAACGCCAGGCGGGCGTTGTCGGCGCCGACGAGGGCGACGTTCTCCGTCGTCCACACGAACGCGTCGACCGAGTTCTCGGCGGCGTGCACCTGCGCGTGCGGGACCTCGGTCGCCATCGCGAGCGCGATCGCGCCGCTCCCGGTGCCGAGGTCGACGGCGACGGGCGACGGGGATGCCGCGGCCCGGAGCAGATCGATCGCGAGCTGCGCGACGATCTCGGTCTCGGGCCGTGGGACGAACACGCCGGGCCCGACGCGCAGCTCCAGGTGGCGGAACGGGGCCGTGCCGGTGAGATGCTGCAGCGGCACGCGCGTCGCGCGGCGGGCGACGAGCTCGTCGAAGCGCGCGGCCTGCATCTCGGAGACGGCGTCGCCGCGGACGGCCGCCGCCTGCACATCGCCGCGACCGGTGCCGAGCACGTGCGCGAGGAGGAGCTCGGCGTCGACGGAAGGATCGCCGACTCCGGCGCGGGCGAGAGTCTCGGCGGCGCGGCGGAGGAGGGCTGCGAGGGCGGGGGGCTGATCGGGTGGGACCATGAGCGCAGACAAGCCTAGCCGTCACACAGCCTGCGCCCCGCCCCGGCTCCCCTAGGCTTGATCGTGGCCCTGTTCCTC
Source organism: Microbacterium sp. (assembly GCA_040509015.1). Lineage (GTDB taxonomy): Bacteria > Actinomycetota > Actinomycetes > Actinomycetales > Microbacteriaceae > Microbacterium. Next base: position 3,215 of record JBEVLS010000302.1, on the reverse strand, counting down.
CCCGAAAGGCTCGACATGCCCGGCATCCACCCCGACATCACGACCGCATTCGGTGACACGCCCCTGGTGCGCCTCAACCGCATCGCCGAGGGAGTGGAGGCTAACATCCTCGCCAAGCTCGAGTTCTACAACCCGGCCGGCAGCGTCAAGGACCGCCTGGGCATCGCGATCGTCGACGCCGCCGAGGCGTCGGGCGAGCTGAAGCCCGGCGGCACCCTCGTCGAGTCCACGAGCGGCAACACCGGCATCGCGCTCGCGATGGTCGGCGCCGCCCGCGGCTACCGCGTCATCCTGACGATGCCCGCGTCGATGTCGAAGGAGCGCCGCACGCTGCTGAAGGCGTTCGGCGCCGAACTCGTGCTGACCGACCCCACGAAGGGCATGTCGTTCGCGGTCGAAGAGGCCAAGCGCATCGTCGCCGAGACGCCGGGCGCCGTCTGGACCCGTCAGTTCGAGAACGAGGCGAACCCCGAGATCCACCGCAAGACCACGGCCGAGGAGATCCTGCGCGACACCGACGGCGCGGTCGACTACTTCGTCGCCGGCATCGGCACCGCCGGCACCATCACCGGCGTCGGCCAGGTGCTCAAGGAGCGCGTCCCCGGCGTGAAGGTCGTCGCCGTCGAGCCCGCGGACTCCCCCATCCTGACCAAGGGCCACCCCGGCCCGCACAAGATCCAGGGCATCGGCCCGAACTTCGTGCCCGAGATCCTCGATCGCGACGTCATCGACGAGGTCATCGACGTCGAGTTCGACGATGCGATCCGCATCGCCCGCGACACGGCGACCAAGGACGGCATCCTCGTGGGCATGTCCAGCGGCGCCGCGATCTGGGCGGCGCTCGAGATCGCGAAGCGTCCCGAGGCGGCCGGCAAGAACATCGTCGTGATCATCCCGTCGTTCGGCGAGCGGTACCTCTCCACCGCGCTGTACGAGCACCTCGAGGACTGACGTTGGGGATGTGGGCCCGGATCCGCGAAGACGTCGCCGCGGCGAAGCTCCGCGACCCCGCGGCCCGGGGCGGCCTCGAGATCGCGCTGCTCTACCCCGGGCTGCACGCCGTCTGGGGGTATCGCCTGTGGCACGCGCTCTGGGTGCGAGGGTTCCGCTTCGCGGCTAGGGCCGGCTCGCAGCTGACGCGCTGGCTCACGGGCGTCGAGATCCATCCGGGCGCGGTCATCGGTCGCCGCTTCTTCATCGACCACGGCATGGGCGTCGTCGTCGGTGAGACCGCCGAGATCGGCGACGACGTGCTGCTGTACCACGGCGTGACCCTGGGCGGCCGTCAGCGCGAGGGCGGCAAGCGGCACCCGACGCTCGAAGACGGAGTGGCCGTCGGGGCGGGTGCGAAGATCCTCGGCCCCGTGCGGATCGGCGCGCACTCGGTCGTCGGCGCCAACGCCGTCGTGACCACGGACTCCCCCGCCGACAGCGTTCTCGTGGGCGTGCCCGCCAAGCCGCGGGCCCGGCGCGCGGGCGAAGAGACCCGGGCGCTGCTGACGACGCCCGAGTACATCATCTGACCGGGTGCGGATGCCGCGGCATCCGTCAGTCTCGCCGGTCGGAGACCTTCTTCTTGATGAACAGCGGCGGAAGCAGCCACGTCGCGATCGCCGTGACGAGCCACACGACCAGCGTGCCGATGATCCACGCGACGGGGCCGTCGATGCCGATGCCCGCGGCCGGGACGATGACCGCGATCAGCAGCGCGACGAACGTCGACACGAGGCCGATCCCGCCCAGGAGCGCCGGCGCGTGCCGGCGTGTGACCTTCAGCAGGAACGGCGCGAGCACGCTCTGGAGCACGGCGAAGATGACGACGGCCAGCACGATCCCCCACCAGCTCGACCAGTGCAGGTAGAACCCCTCGAGGATGAGGTTCGCCGCGACGAGTCCGAGGAACGCCGACACGACGAAGATGGCCGCGCGGATGAGGAACGTGATCACGCTCCAGAGCGTAGCGCTCCCACACGGTCGAGCCAGTCGTCGAGCGCGGCGCGCACCAGCGCGGGCCGTTCGTGCAGGAGGGCGTGTCCTGCTCCGTCCGCCAGGACGACCGTCGCCCGCGGGTGGACCTCGCCCAGACGCCGCTGCGCGCGCCAGCCGATGAAGCCGTCGTCGCGGCCGAGCAGGAGCACGACCGGCCCGGTGAACGGCGCCGCGTCGGGGTCGGGGGTCACCTCGGACGCGTTCATGATGCGATCGACGGCATCGCCGTCGGATCTGCCGAGCGCCGGGCGGACGGACTCCTCGAACCGCTCGCGCGTCGCACGCGTGCGCACGACGAAGTACCCGAGGTACTCGTCGCGGACGTCCTCGTCGAGGTCGTCCGTGCCGCCGTCGTCTTCGACGACACGTGCGGGCGCGGGTTCGAAGTCGTCGACGTACGGTGAGACGAGGGCGAGACCTGCCACGTGTGCGGGATGCCGCGCGGCCACGCCCCGCGCGAGGTGTGCGCCGAACGAATGACCGATCACGACGAACGGTCCCCCGCCCGCCTCGGCGGCGAGGAGTGCGTCCAGCGCGTCCAGCACGTCGTCGGACGTCTGCGCCGTCGTCGGGACCGACGCGCCCATGCCGGGCAGGTCGGGGTAGATCCCGCGTAATCCTCTGTCCGCGAGGAGCGGCCCGAACACGGGCAGGACCTCGTCGCGGGTCGAGTAGGCGCCGTGCAGCACGAGTGCCGGCATCCCCTCGCCCTCGACGACGTAGTCGATCCGCGTGCCCCGCGCATCCGTGATCTCGCTCATGCGACCTCCGTGCTTCCGCTCGCGGTTCGAACCTAGAGCAGCGTCACGGTGCGCGCGAGGTCAGGAGTCGGAGCCGATGGCGGCGAGCCGCGCCTCTTCGTCGGCGGTGATCGCCGATTCGATGATGGGCCCGAGCGCGCCGTCCATCACCTGATCGAGGTTGTAGGCCTTGTAGCCCGTCCGGTGATCGGCGATGCGGTTCTCGGGGAAGTTGTACGTGCGGATGCGCTCCGAGCGGTCCATGCCGCGGATCTGCGACTTGCGCGCGTCGGACGCGACCGCGTCCAGCTCCTCCTGCTGCCTCGCGAGGATCCGCGCACGCAGGACCCGCATGCCCGCCTCGCGGTTCTGCAGCTGCGACTTCTCGTTCTGCATCGACACGACGATGCCGGTCGGCAGGTGGGTGATGCGCACGGCGGAGTCCGTCGTGTTGACCGACTGACCGCCCGGTCCCGAGGATCGGAA
>JBEVLS010000301.1:0-5580 GCA_040509015.1 Microbacterium sp. | reverse complement strand
GCGTAGAGGAGCTTCGCGCCGCGGCGGATGACGCCCGTCCACTCCTGGTCGGTGCCGGGCAGGTATCCGGGGACGTCCACGAGGGTGACGATCGGGATCGAGAACGCGTCGCAGAAGCGCACGAACCGGCTGGCCTTCTCGCCGGCCTCGATGTTGAGCGTGCCGGCCATCTGCGACGGCTGGTTGGCGATGATGCCGACGCTGCGGCCCTCGATCCGCCCGAATCCGATGACGATGTTCGGGGCGAACAGCGGCTGGACCTCCAGGAACTCGCCCGTCCCCGAGCCCGCCGAAGGGTCCACGATGCCGCGGATGACCTGGTGGATGTCGTAGGGCTGGTTGGGGGAGTCGGGGATGACCGTGTTGAGCGAGCGGTCGGCATCCGTCGTCTCGAACTCGAAGACGGGCTCGAAGGCGGGCACCTCGGCCATGTTGTTGTCGGGGAGGAACCCGAGGAGCGTCCGCGCGTAGTCGATCGCGTCGTCCTCGTCCTCGGCGAGGTAGTGGGCGACGCCCGAGCGCGTGTTGTGCGTGTGCGCGCCGCCGAGCTCGTCCATGCCGACGTCCTCGCCCGTGACCGTCTTGATGACGTCGGGGCCCGTGACGAACATCTGGCTGGTCTTGTCGACCATGATCACGAAGTCGGTGAGGGCGGGGGAGTAGACCGCGCCGCCGGCGGCCGGGCCCATGATGATCGAGATCTGCGGGATCACGCCGGAAGCGCGCGTGTTCAGGCGGAAGATCTCGCCGTACTTGCCGAGGGCAACGACGCCCTCCTGGATGCGGGCGCCGCCCGAGTCGAGCATTCCGATGATCGGGATGCCGCTGCGCAGCGCGAACTCCATGACCTTGATGATCTTCTCGCCGGCGACCTCGCCGAGCGAGCCTCCGAACGTCGAGAAGTCCTGCGCGTAGACCGCGACGGTGCGACCGTGGATCGTCCCGACGCCGGTGACGACCGAGTCTCCGTACGGACGGGACTTGTCCATGCCGAATGCCGTCGTGCGGTGGCGGACGTACTCGTCGAGCTCGACGAAGCTGCCCGGGTCCACGAGCAGCTCGATGCGCTCTCGCGCCGTGCCCTTGCCCTTCGCGTGCTGCTTCTGCTGCGCGACCGCCTCGGCGTCGAGGACGGCTTCCTGGTAGCGAGCGCGGAGGTCGGCGATCTTGCCGGCGGTCGTGAAGAGATCGGGCTGGTCGGTCACGGATTCCACCCTATCGACGCGACCGCGGGAGCGGTTGGAGGGTGGACACAAGCCCCTGCGCGATCCACTGTCGATCCCGTCGCCCTGTCAACCCCCGGCGGGCGAGGATCGACCTCGCTAGCGTGGGACCATGACGATCCCCGAGCACGGATACCCGCTGGCCGCCGCGGTGAGCCCCCGCGTGCAGGTCGTGGAGACGACCGATTCGACGAATGCCGATGTCGTGCGACATGCCACCGAGGCTCCCGAGGACTGGCCGCACCTGTCCCTCCTGCTGACGACCGACCAGCGTGCCGGCCGCGGACGCCTCGACCGCACCTGGACCGCTCCCGCGGGGACGGCGCTCGCCGTGTCGACCGTGGTCGACGTCACCCGCCTGCCGTACGCGTCGCGGGGCTGGATCCCGCTCATCGCGGGCGCGGCCATGACGCGTGCGATCGCGGCGCAGCTCGCCGGCAGCCCGCACACGGCGGAGCTCAAGTGGCCGAACGATGTGCTCGTCGACGGCGCGAAGATCTGCGGCATCCTCGCCGAGGTCGTCCCGGATGCCCCCGACACCGTCGTCATCGGGACGGGCGTCAACACCCGGATGCCGCGCGTCGACCTGCCCGTCGACACGGCCACGTCGTTCGAGGCCATGGGCCTCGAGTGCGACGACGACCGGCTGCTGGCCGACTACCTGCGCGCGCTCGACGAGCAGCTGAACGCCCTCGCGGAGTCGCTGGGCAACGCGGCGGCTGCGGGGATCGTGGGCGAAGTCGAGGCCCTGTGCGCCACACTCGGCAAGGACGTGGTCGTGCTCCTCCCCGACGAGTCGCGCCTCGAGGGGCACGCTCAGCGCATCGACGACGACGGGCGGCTCGTGGTCGTGGACGCGTTCGGCGTCGAGGCCGCCGTCTCGGCGGGCGACGTCGTGCACGTCCGCTGACGAAACGCACCGTCACGCTCCAGGAAGAAGAGCTCCCGCCCGGTGACAATGGGAGCATGACGCAGCCGATGAGCTACGGCGGCCGCCCCATGACTCCGGCTCCGGGCGCACCGACGCCCGAGCTGCGCGTCGCGCGCTTCCGCACGCACGCGCGGCGGCTGACGTGGTCCGCGCTCGTGCTCATCGCCGTGGCGGGTGCGGTGGGTTACTTCTACGACAACCTCCCGGCGCCGTTCGAAGACTGGATGCTCCTCGCCGCCGCGGGTGCGATCGTCCTCCTGCTCGTGCTGATCCCGTTCATCGCGTGGTGGTCGCACGTCTACACGATCACGACGCGGCGGGTGATCGAGCGCCGCGGTCTCCTCGGAACGAAGCGACGCGAGCTGACGCACGTGCGGGGCTACACGATCCAGGTGCGGCGCGGCATCCTGCAGCGGATGTGGGGCGCGGGCACGCTCGTCCTCTCCAACGGCGTCGACCAGCCGCTGCGACTCGCGAACGTCCCGACGATCGCGCTCGTGCACGAAGCGCTCGTCGACCAGGTCGAGGTCAACCAGATCCTCGCCCATCGCGACGCGCAGCCCCTGCTTCCGCCGGGCACGCCGCCGATGCCGCCGCTTCCCTGACCCGGCCGGTCAGTCCTGCTGCCACCCCTGCACGACCTCGCAGCGCACGGGGAACCGCCAGAACTCCCACGGCGCGATCCAGATCTCGGTCACGTCCTCGGGGTCGGCGCCGTCGCACGCCGCGCGCGCCGCGGCCAGGCCCTCGGTCCAGGTCGGACCCGCCTCGCGTGGCGCGTTCGCCGCGACCCGGTAGCCGACGGCGAAGGTCGCCGCGCACAGCACGACGAGAGCGCCGGCGACCGCTCCGGGGAACGACCCGCGTGCCATGCGCTGGCGTCCGATGGCCAGGCCGACGAAGACGTAGAGCAGCATCAGCGGCACGATGGCGTAGCGCAGCAGAGGGAAGCCTTCGCGCAGTCGCTCGTCCTCGAGCGCGGGGAAGTCCACCAGCGACGACACGTTCAGCGCGTACCCGGCGGTCCAGATGACGAAGGATGCCGCGAAGATCCCTCCCGCGACGAGCAGGCGACGGCGCGAGCCCCACGCCCACCACACGGCGCACAGCGCGAAGGGCACGAGCGCCAGGAGCGCGGCGATCCACCCCGAGGAGGCCACGACGGCCGACGCGGCTTCACCGGAGCCCGAGACGCCGAGCAGAGGCACCTGCAGGAGATACCCCAGGACGATGCTCAGCGGCCGGGGAAGCCCCTCGCCCCAGGTGCTGCGTCCGCCGCCGAGAAGCGCGATGAACTGGATCACCGCGCCGACGAACGCGCCGGCGAGCATCGGCCACCGGCGTCGATCCCGCACGTGCCACAGCAGCAGCGGGGTGAAGAGAGCGGACTGCACCTCCGAGGTGAGGATCACGAACGCGACGACCCCGAGAAGGATCGCCGTCCACCATCGCCGCGGACGCGCGAGGAACACGAAGGGCGCGAGCCACAGCAGGAGCCAGTGCACGTTGGCGAGATTGCCCAGCACCTCGAAACCGAGCCCTGGCACGAGCACCGTCGTGAAGGCGAGGACCAGACGCCCCGCGATGTTGAGGCCCCACGCGCCGGTGAGCAGGTGGATCCCCATCGCCACCGCGGCGGCGACCGCGCACGCGGCGGCGGTGAACGCCTGCGCCATCAGCTCGATCGGAATCGGGAGCACGTGCCACAGCAGGAAGGCGAGGGAGTGCGGCAGCACGTGCACGTAGCCGTCGTACGACGTGAAGACCGACCAGGGCAGAAGGCCGGGGTCCAGCATCCGCACCGAGAAGGTCTTGGCGTCCTCGGCCCAGAAGGTGTCGCGGGACGCCTCGGGGAGTCGGAACCACGCCGCGGCGAACGCGAGGAGGAAAACCCCCAGCGGGATGCCGACGGTCATCCAGCGCGACCGCGCATCCGTCGGCGCGGCGCTCGCAGAGACAGTCGTCGAAGGCAAGGCGGATCCCGTCTGCCGCTCGTGGGACGGCGCTGAAGATTCTCGCACGTCGCACGAGCGCGTCCGTTCACGCGAGGATAGGGAGGTGGAGGTGCACGGATGACGCGCAGAATCGGAGTCGTGGGCGGCGGACAGCTCGCCCGAATGATGATCGCCCCCGCCGTGGAGCTCGGCATCGAGCTGCGCGTGCTGGCGGAGGACGAGGGGATGTCGGCCTCGCTCGCGGCGACGGCGGTGGGGGACTACCGCGACGCCGACACGGTGCTCGCCTTCGCGCGCGGCGTCGACGTCATCACGTTCGACCACGAGCACGTTCCGCAGGACGTGCTGTCGGCGCTCGTCGACGCGGGTGTGGCGGTCCACCCGGGGCCGGGCCCGCTGGGAGTCGCGCAGGACAAGCTCGTGATGCGCGCACGTCTGCAGGAGCTCGGGATGCCGCAGCCCGACTGGGCCGCCGTGACCGGCCGCGAAGAGCTGCAGGCCTTTCTCGATGCCCACGGCGGTCGCGGGGTCGTCAAGACGCCCCGCGGCGGCTACGACGGCAAGGGCGTTCGCGTCGTCTCCGCCGCGACCGAGGCGGACGACTGGTTCGCGGCGCTCGCCGAGGATGCCCGCGGCGGCGCTCTGCTCGTCGAGGAGCTCGTCGACTTCTCGCGCGAGCTCGCGCAGCAGGTGGCGCGTCGCCCCTCGGGTCAGATGCGGGTCTACCCCGTCGTCGAGACCATCCAGCGTGACGGCGTCTGCGCCGAGGTGCTCGCCCCCGCCCCGCACGCGTCCGAGCGTCTGCGCGAGGTCGCGGAGCGCATCGGCACCACGATCGCGGAGGGCCTCGACGTCACCGGCATGCTCGCCGTCGAGCTGTTCGAGACCGTGGACGAGCGGCTGCTGGTGAACGAGCTCGCGATGAGGCCGCACAACAGCGGTCACTGGAGCCAGGACGGCGCGGTGACCAGTCAGTTCGAGCAGCATCTGCGCGCCGTCGCCGATCTGCCGCTCGGCGACCCCTCGCCCAGCGCGCCGTGGACCGTCATGGTCAACGTGCTCGGAGGTCCGGCGGAAGGATCGCTCGACGAGCGCTTCGACGCGGCGATGCTCGAGCACCCCGCGGCGAAGATCCACACCTACGGCAAGGCGCCGCGGCCGGGGCGCAAGGTCGGGCACGTGAACGTGGCCGGCGCCGATCTCGACGAGGTCGCGTACGAGGCGCGCGCCGCGGCATCCCACTTCCTGGATTGATCGCCGCGCCGTTGCGGGGTTCTTACAGCCGTGCGGCCTAGCCTGGTCGGGTGACCCGGCCGCTGCATTCCTCCGACGCGCCCCTGGTCGGCGTCGTCATGGGCTCCGACTCCGATTGGCGCGTCATGAGCGACGCGTCGCAGGTGCTCTCCGATTTCGGCATCCCGCACGAGGTCGAGGTGGTCTCGGCTCACCGGACGGTCGACAAGCTCGTGCG
>JBEVLS010000300.1:0-3173 GCA_040509015.1 Microbacterium sp. | reverse complement strand
CGCGCCCGGGCGAGGTGCGACGGGGCCGCCCACGCGATGTTCCACGCGGCCCGCGCGAAGCGTTCGTCGGCCTCGGCGAGAGCGCCCTGGCGTTCGCGGACGAGGCCGAGGAGGTAGAGCGCCTCGCCGTCCCGCGGGTTGAGGTTGCGGCGCGTGAGTCCTCCGATCGCGGTCTCCAGCAGCGCGGCGGCTTCGCCGTACTCGCCGCGGCGCAGCTGCCGCGCCGCGAGCGCCGTCGCCGCACGGACGTCGCCCGGATCGCGGTCGAGCGCTTCGCGCAGGTACGGAACGGCGTCGCGCGTCGGATGCCGGTACTGATCGAGATGCGTCGCGGTCAGGAGGAGCTCGTCGTTGCCCGCGATCTCGGCAGGCGACGGCGGGGCGGTGGCGACCCACGGCTCGCCCGCCGACGCGGCGCGTGCGGTCCAGGTGACGAGCTCGGTCCCACCGGCGCGGACCTCGACCCGCACGACGGGCGCGTCGGACGAGGTCATGACGAACGGGCGGTCCGGTGCGATCGGCCCGACCCACTCCTGCGTGCGGCCGTCGGAGGTGCGCACGACGACGGTGGCGTCGAGGGCGTTCGTGGCGATGACACCGACGCGCGTGCCGTCCGGCGCGACGGCGATCGCGGCATCCGTCGTGGCCTGTCGAACCGCGCCGATGGCGTGGATCGGGAACCAGAACTGACTGAAGCGCTTCGTCTCGCCCGGAGCGAGCCACGCGAAATCGGGCTGGTTGTCGGTGTAGACGCCTGCCATGAGCTCGACGTACGGGCCGTCGTCGTCCGTGAGCTGGGCGTCCCACGCGGTGCCGATCGCGCCGGTGCCCCACGTCCACTGCTTCTTGCCCGGCGAGACGGCCCGGTCGGCCCAGTGCACGAAACCCGCGTCCGCCGCATGGTCGTAGCCGCCGAAGAACGAGTCCTCGGTGTCGGTGATCATGTACGACGTCGGCACCGGGATGTTCGAGTAGATGTCGATGCGGTCCGCGTCGGGGCGCTCGGACGCCAACGCAGGATAGTCCACTCCGTAGTACGGGCGATCCGCACGCGGGAACGCCGTGATCGCCCGGCGGGCGTGATCGGCGACGTAGGCGACGTCGTCGGGGAAGAACGACTGGTACCGATCGTGCGACCGCGCCGCGACGTTCGCCCACCACAGGAAGGTCTGCGGCACGTCGGTGCGGTTGTGCAGCCTCGCCTCTGCCTCGATGAGCGACGAACCCGGGCGCAGACGCACGCCGTGGACTCCGCGCATGCGCTGCAGCGGATCGAGGTCGCTGTGCCAGACCACGACGGCTCCGTCGTCCTCGCGCTCGATGCGGGAGTCGACCGGCAGATACGTGGCCGGCCGGTGGTGCTGCGGCCAGTTGAACTCGACACCGCCCGAGATCCACGGCCCCGCGAGCCCGACGAGCGCCGGCTTGATCACGTTGTTGCGATAGAAGAAGTCGTAGCCGGCGACCTTGTCGTAGCCGATGTGGATGCGCCCCCCGATCTCGGGGAGCAGCATGAGGCGCACGTACTCGTTCTCGAGATGGATCGCCTGCCACGCGCGCGGGCGCTTCTCGTGCGCCACCGAGTCGGTCATCGGCATCGGATACACCTTGCCGCTCGAGCCCTGGTACACCCGCCGGTCGAGGAACAGCGGGTACCGGTCGGGGGCGCCGGCGTCGTACGTGTCGATCGACACGGGCTCTGACCAGCACGCGACACCGCCGGCGTCGAGGATCGCCTGCTGATCGGGGGGCGCGGAGGGGAGCTGGATGCGGCTCGGGGCGTCGTCGTCTCGGTGCACGCGGCAACTCTACGTTCGCGAGCCTCCGGCGGGCCATGTCGGATCACGCGAGCGACCTGGACCATCCGACGATCCGGCGCCCCTGGCTCGTGGGAGGATCGGAGCATGGAGCGACGGGACGGATTCGACCACGAGCGCCTGAACGTCGTCCCGCGCCCGCTGGTCGACGCCGCGCTCGCGAAGCCCGTGACACGGCGCATGATCGTGACGGATGCCGGGTACTTCCCGCACGCGGACAGCCACGGCCGTCATCGCCCCGCCGGGGCGCCCGAGACGATCGTGATCGTGTGCGTCGCCGGGTCGGGATGGGTCGACACGGGCGGCGTGCGCACACGGGTCGGTCCCGGCGGAGCGATCGTGATCCCGGCGGCGGTGCCGCACGCGTACGGTGCCGGCGAGCACGACCCCTGGACCATCTGGTGGTGCCACGTCCGCGGCACCGACGTCGCCGAGCTCGTCGAGGCGACGGGCGCCCGATCGGGCGACGTCACGCTGTCGCTGCGATCGCTCGACCGCATCACCGCGCAGCTGGACGAGATCGTCAGCGCCCTCGAGCGCGACACGACCCCGGCGAGACTCGTGGCCACGGCGGGGATGGCCTGGCGCCTGTTCACCCTGCTGGCGGTGGACCGGATCCTGCCCGAGGACGGCACGCCCCTCGAGCGGGCGATGCGCTACCTCGAGGACCGCGTCGACGGCCGCGTGCAGGTCGCGGAGCTCGCCGCGCTGGTGGGCCTGTCCCCCTCGCACCTGGCCGCGCTCTTCCGCGGTGCGACGGGCGGCGGCGTGCTCGCCCACCACCTGTCGCTGAAGATGGCGCGCGCCCGGCGGCTGCTCGACACGACCGGACTCACGGTCGCCGAGATCGCGCGCCAGGTCGGCATGGACGATCCGTTCTACTTCTCCCGCCAGTTCCGCAAGATGCACGGCATGAGCCCGACGTCGTACCGCGAGACCCGCAAGGGCTGAATCGCGGAACTCCACGGAAACCGGCGCCGGAACGCCGCAGAGGCCTGTTGAGTCGGGTCGGAGGCCCAGATCTGTGGAGTTGCGTCAGCCCTTCGTCGCGCCGGCGGTCAGGTCCGCGCGCCAGAAGCGCTGCAGGCCGATCATGAGCGCGACGAGCAGGATCGCCGAGACCGCCGACCCCGCGACGACGAGCGAGTAGAACATCGGGTCGCGCTGGGTCTGCGAGTTCCACAGCGTCAGCCCCAGCGTCACCGGGAACGTCCTGGTGTCGTTGAGCATGACCAGCGGCAGCAGGTAGTTGTTCCAGATCGTGACGAACTGGAACAGGAAGATCGTCACGAGCGCGGGCGTCATCATGCGGGTGGCGATCGTCGAGAAGATCCGGATGTCGCCGGCGCCGTCGAG
>JBEVLS010000299.1:0-14116 GCA_040509015.1 Microbacterium sp. | reverse complement strand
CCACGCCCTCCCCCTGCGCAGCGACACGTTCGGCTCATCGGGCATCGCGCCGATCGAGATGCTCTTCAACCGGGGCCCCTACCCCGTAGGCGGAGGCTCATCGGTGGTCAACGCGACCGGCTGGGACATCGGGGCGGACTTCGCGACGATCACCGTGCCCTCGATGCGCATGGTCGTGGACCTCTCGGACTTCGACTCGTCGCGCTGGAACAACCTCACCGGCACGAGCGGGCACACGTTCCACCCGAACTACATCGACCAGACCGAGAACTGGCAGCAGGCCGTCCTGACCCCGTGGGCGTTCACTGCGGACGCGGTCACCGAGGCGACGACGAACACGCTGACGCTCGTCCCGGTCGACGGATCGCGGTGAGTCCTCAGCGCGGCGGGGCGAACACCGCCGCAGCGGCCTCGACCTCGGCCGGGCTCACCTCGCCCACCTGGTAATCGCGCGCTCGCACGTGGGCGAGAAACTCGGCGTCCGGCGCCACCCCGTAGGTCTGCACGTAGTACGTGACCGGACCCGTCCACACGTACTCGCCGTCGGTGCGGATCGTCAGGGGAATGACCTTCTCGTCGTCCTTGAGGACGTCGACGCCTCGCGCGGTCGTGTGCATGACCACGGCTCCTGCCTCGAGGTACGCGCCGACACGGGCCGCGTCCTCCTCCGACAGCCGCTCGTCGTTCAGCGGCGGACGAGGATCATCCGCGGTCTTCACCCAGCCCGGCTGGAAGACGGAAACCTGCTTCATCATCGCTTCTCTCGCTTCTACGGGGTGAAGTGCACCCACGTGCCGGTCGGCGGCCAATCCGGCGCACCGGTGACGGGGTCGATCCCGGTGACGAACGGCGTGCCGTTCGCCTGCGACCACACGGGCTGAGTGGGCGCCGTGACGTCTACACCGAGGTTCGTCGACAGCTGCTGGGCGAACCCGTTCGGGTCGGCGCCTGTGTCGCACGAGAACAACCGTATCGGCGTCTGACCGTCCCAGTCGGTGCGCCTGCGGATATGTTCGGCGAACTGCGCGGCATCCATCATCGATCCGTCGCCACCCTGGACGGCGTTCGGCGAGCCGTGCAGGTCGATGGTGTACTCACCCGGATAGACCGGAACATCCGCGGCCGCGTGACGATCGGCCTTCGGCAGGAAGTGCCAGCCGGCGTCGGTCCTCCCGCCGCGACGGGCGAAGAAGTCGCCCAGCCAGCCGCGGGCGGTGGCATCGCTGACGCTGTCGGCGTCGAAGTTGTCCTCGTCGCGCACCGCACGCACGACGCTGTCGAGGTGGTCGTCGATGTTGCGCGTGAACTGGGCGAGCCGGAGATCCGCGTGTCTCATGCCGTCGAGCACCGCCTGGCGGAGTTCGCGGATGATCGGCTTCAACGACATCTTGGTCCCCCAACCGTCCAGGGCCCCGGCGATTCCCGCCGCTGTTCACCCCGATGCTCAGACGCTATCGGGGTTGCGCGGAACGGGCGATGGAGAGAACTCCCCATCCGGGTCAGCCGCCGGCGGCAGGTGGCGTGCGACGCGAGTCGGCGAGCTCGTCGACGTAGAGCGAACGCTCGTCGATCGTGCCGTTGCGGTAGGCCTGGCGACCCACCATGTGGGCCGACAGCGGAGCCGTGGCGAGCTGCACGAGCACGACGGGCACGAGGAACGCCACCACCGGCCACGATCTCAGCGACAGGGCGATCGCGATGCAGATGAGGATGAGACCGAGCACCTGCGGCTTGGTGGCCGCGTGGAGCCTCGTCGGGACGTCGCGGAACCGCAGCAGGCCGATCGCGGCGGTGAGGCACAGCAGTGCGCCGATCAGGATCAGGATCAGCGAGGCGAGATCGAGCCACTGGTCGACGGTCATGACTGCTGCCCGTCCCTTCGCGCGACGAATCGGGCGATCGAGATCGATCCGAAGACGCCGACCGCCGCGATGATGAGCAGCACCGGCAGCGTGCGGGTGTGGTGGTTGATCGCCATCTCGGCGCCGAGGGCGCACATGACGAGGGTCAGCAGCACGTCGGATGCGACGGCCCTGTCGAGGATCGACGGACCCTTGACGATGCGCCACAGCGTCATGAGGGCGGCGATGCCGAAGATGGCGTAGATCGCGATGAGGAGGGGGTTCATCCGTTTCCTCCCGGTGTGACGAGCGCGTCGGCATCCTTGATCTGCTGCATCTGCGCCCGCGAGCCGACGGCCATCACGATGCGACTCTCCCACTCGAGTACGTTCTGACGCTGCTTCTCGACGTCGGCCTCGTTGCGCACGCCGATGACGTGCAGGTAGAGGATGCGACGATCGCGGTCCGCGTCGACGATGAGCGAGCCCGGGATGAGCGAGGCGGTGACGGCCGTGTGGGTCATGATGAGGTCGTCGTCGATACGCAGCGGCACGGCGATGATCGCGGTGCCTGGCTGGCGACGGAAGTCGAGGACCTGCCACGCGACGGTGAGCGAGCCCATCACGAGCGCGACGACGAACTCGAGCACGAAGATCGCCCCGTACCAGAGGTTCACCCGGCCCGACAGCTCGACCGGCGGCAGGCGGAAGACCCGCGTCACGACCACGGCCGCGACGAGTCCGGTGAGGAAGGCCGTCCACGTGAACTGTCCCCACAGCAGCATCCACAGCGCGATGAGCCAGAAGAAGAAGGGCAGCTGGCGCCACATCTGGGCGAAGAAGGTCGAGGGGCGCGAATCGGGACTCACTGGCCGGCCTCCTCTTGGAGCTGGCTGATGCTCACCGGTTCGAGCAGCGATGCGCCGATGCGCTCGCACACGGCGTACAGGGGCCCGGCGAAGATCGTCAGCGCGACGGTGACCGCGACCATGCCCGCCGTCGCGGCGGTCATGATCTTGGGGATGACACGACGCTCGGTCTCGACGGCGGCCGCCGGAGACGAGCCGAGGTACGAGATGCGCGCCTCGGTCTCGGCCGAGTCGTCGTCCTCGCGCCAGAACGCGAGGTTCCACGCGCGCATCAGGGCGTACAGCGTGAGGAGCGAGGTGACGATGCCGCCCACGATGAGCACCATCATGATGGGCGTGCCTACCTCGGCTGCCGCGTCGAAGAGCGAGAACTTGCCGATGAATCCCGAGAACGGCGGAAGGCCGCCCAGGTTGACCGCCGGGATGAAGTAGAGGATCGCGATCACCGGCGCGGCGCGCATGAGTCCCTTGACGCGCAGGATCGACGTGCTGCCGGCTCTTCGCTCGATGAGTCCGACGGCGAGGAAGAGCGTCGTCTGCACCACGATGTGGTGGACCATGTAGTAGATCGTCGCCCCGATCGCGGCGGGCGTCGCGATCGCGAGCCCGAAGACCATGTAGCCGATGTGGCTGACGAGGGTGAACGACAGGATGCGTTTGAGCTCGGCCTGCGCGAGCGCTCCGAGCACCCCGACGATCATCGTCGCGAGCGCCACGATCATGAGCAGCATGTTGACGTCGTTGTCGCGGAACAGCTCGGTCTCGGTGCGGATCATCGCGTAGACGCCGACCTTCGTCAGCAGGCCCGCGAAGACGGCGGTGACGGGTGCGGGAGCCGTCGGGTAGGAGTCGGGCAGCCAGAACGACAGCGGGAAGACCGCGGCCTTGATCGCGAACGCGAGCAGGAGCATGACGTGCAGCACGAGCTGCGTCTCCTGGGGGATCTCGGTCATCCGCTCGGCGATCTGCACCATGTTGACCGTGCCGAGCGCGCCGTAGATCATCGCGATGGCGGCGAGGAAGAGGATCGACGACACGAGCGAGACGACGATGTAGACGACACCCGTGCGGATGCGGGACTCGGTGGACCCGAGGGTGATCAGCACGTACGACGCGACGAGCAGGATCTCGAAGCCGACGTAGAGGTTGAACAGATCGCCCGCGATGAACGCGTTGAAGATGCCCGCGCCGAGGATGAGGTACGACGGGTGGAAGATCGAGATCGGCGTCTCGTCGTCACCGTCGGCGGCACCCTGTCCGACCGAGAAGAGGAGGACGGCCAGGAGCACGACGCTGGAGACGAGCACCAGGAGCGCCGCGAGTCGATCGACGTAGAGGACGATCCCGAACGGGATCGGCCACCCGCCCACCGACACCGCGATCGGCACGCCGGTGGCGTCCACGGCCACCAGGAGGACGGCCGAGATCACGAGCACGAGCGTGAGCGTCACGATCGACACGACGACCTGCGTCTTGCGATGCCGCCCGGCGATGAGCGCGATCGCCGCTCCGAGCAGCGGCAGGGTCACGAGCAGGGGAACGAGTGCGCTCATGCGTCATCGCCCCCCTTCAGCCGCTCGGACGGGCGGTCGGTGGGGGCGTCGTCCTGCAGGCCGGGCACGTCCCTGCTGCCGAGGACGGTGATCGGAGCGGTCGCCAGACCCACGAAGTCGGTCGTGGCATCGTCGTCCTCGTCCTCGATCTCGGTCTCGTCGTCCATCGCGTCCTCGACCTCGGCATCGCGCGTGCGCACGGCGACGTCGGCCTCGTCGTCCTCGACGGTGTCGGCCTGGCCGAGCTGCCAGGAGCGGTAGATGAGGGCCAGGAGGAACGCCGACACCGCGAACGTGATGACGATCGCGGTGAGCGTCAGGGCCTGCGGCAGAGGGTCGGACATCTCGTCGGGCGAATCGGCGGCGCCGAAGAAGGGGGCGACGCCGGGGCGTCCCATCACGATGAGCAGCAGCAGGTTGGCCGCGTTGCCCAGCAGCAGGAACCCGATCAGCACACGCGTGAGGCTGCGTTCGAGCATCGCGTAGACGCCGCACGAGAACAGCACCGCCATGATCACGATCAGCACGAGAGAGATGTCCATCAGACGCTCACCCCCCGGCCGCGCGGCTCCTGAGCCTGTCGAAGCGCCTGCGTCTGGCGGTCGACCTCTGCGCCGAGGCTGCGGAGGACGTCGAGGACGAGACCGATCACGACGAGGTACACGCCGATGTCGAAGAGGGTCGACGTGACGAACTCGACGTGTCCGAGGACCGGCAGGGTGGCCTCGACGAAGTCGCTGGTGAGGGGGGCGGCGCCGAAGAAGAGGGGGACGATCGCGCACGAGACGGCGAGGACCATGCCCGTGCCGAGCAGGCGTCCGGCGTCGGTCGGTGCCGCTGCGCCGAGCTCGTAGCGGCCGCCGGCGACGTAGCGCATCACGAGGGCCATGCCGGCGACGAGACCGCCCGCGAAGCCGCCGCCCGGCAGATTGTGCCCGGCGAAGAGCAGGTAGAGCGACACGATGATGATCGTGTGGAACAGGATCCGCACGATCACCTCGAGGATGATGGATCGGTTCTCGGGCCGCACCCGCTGTCCGCCGACGAGCCACGCGGTGCGCCCGCTCCCGGGGGCGTCGCCGCGCTGCTTGAGTCCGTCCGACGTCTCGACGAGGGGACGCCGCGCGCGGGTCGCACCCGACGGCAGCGCGTTGAACTGCGAGAGCGTGTCGGCGCGATGGGTGACGAAGACGAGGGATGCCACGCCCGTCGCCGCGAGGATGAGCACCGACAGTTCGCCCATCGTGTCCCAGCCGCGCAGATCCACCAGCGCGACGTTGACGACGTTCTTGCCGTGGCCGAGTTCGTACGCCAGGTTCGGGAAGCTGTCGGAGATCGGATCGCGCTCGCGCGCGCCGGTCGCCACGATCGCGACGATCGCCATCGTGAGTCCGACGGCGCCGGCGAGCACGGCACGGGCGACGGGGGCGACCGAGGCGTTGTGCTCGCCCATCCGCGACGGGATGCGGCGCAGCACCAGCGCGAAGGTGACGAGCGTCACCGTCTCGACGAGGATCTGCGTGAGGGCGAGGTCGGGTGCGCCGCTCGTGGCGAAGAGCAGCACCATGCCGAGCCCGGTGACCGACACGAGGACGACGCCGGTGTAGCGCTTGCGCGCCCGGACGGCGATGAGACCGGCGATGATCATGATCGGCGCGACGACGAGCTGCATCGGGGTGTGCCAGCCGTCGATGTGGATCTGCCACTGCTCGCCGCCCATGAGGAGCGCGGTGCCCTCTGCGGCGACGAAGACGACGAAGATCGTGCCGACGTAGACGGGCAGCGAGCCGCGCTGAGTGAGGCTCGTCGTGACGACGGCCAGGCGCGCGATCGCGCGCAGAGACCCGTTGTAGACGTCGGCCGCGGTGAACGGGGCCATGCGCTTGGGCATGCGCGTGCGGGTGAGCCAGAAGACGAGCGCTCCGACGGCGATCGAGCCGAGCGAGATCCACAGCGCGGGTTCGAATCCGTGCCACAGCAGCAGGTGCGCGGGGTACTCGGGCGCGGGCACGCCCGGCGAGGCGACGGGTGCGAGGTCGGCGTAACGCGAGAAGGCCGTGTCGAGCAACGGCGCGGCGAAGCCCGCGACGACCGTGAGACCTGCCAGCACCATCGGCGAGACGAGGAACCCGATCGGCGGGTCGGGCCATTCCGTGCGCGCGAGCGGGGTGCCGTCGGCATCCTTCTTGGTCCAGAACGCGCCCCAGATGAAGCGGATGCCGTAGGCCGCGGTGAGGATCGAGCCCAGCGTCACGCCGATGATCGCGACGATCCCCCAGGGCGATCCGCCGAGCGCCTCGTGCAGCAGCGCGGCGAGCACGCCCTCTTTCGCGATCCAGCCGATCGTGGGGATGACGCCGACCATCGAGGCGACGGCGATCGAGGCGAACACCGCGATCGTCGGCGCCTGCCGGCCCACCCCGCTGAGCTCGCGGATGTCGCGCGTGGAGAGCTGGCGGTCGATGACGCCGACGACGAGGAAGAGGGCCGACTTGAACAGCGCGTGGCTGACGAGCAGCGCGAGCCCGGCGAGCGCGACGTCGCGAGTGCCGTACCCGAGGACGGCGGTGAGGAAGCCGAGCTGGCTCACCGTGCCGAAGGCGAGGATGCGCTTGAGGTCGGTTTCGCGCAGCGCCTGGATGCCGCCGAGCAGCATCGTGAAGATGCCGAGGCCGACGACGATCGGGCGCCAGGCCGGCGACTCCGCGAAGACCGGCGCGAACAGCGCGATGAGGTAGATGCCGGCCTTCACCATCGCGGCGGCGTGCAGGTAGGCGCTGACGGGCGTCGGAGCGGCCATGGCACCCGGCAGCCAGAAGTGGAAGGGGAAGATCGCGGACTTGCTGAGGGCGCCCACGAGGATCAGGACGAGGCCGGCCGTGACGACGGGTCCGCTCGGCGCCTCGGCGAACATCGTCGTGATGCTCGAGGTTCCGGTGTGGACCACCAGCAGCACGACGCCGATCAGCATGACCAGACCGCCGAGGGTCGTCACCAGCAGCGCCTGCAGCGCGGCGCGCCTGCTCGCCGCGCGCTTGTTGTAGTACCCGATGAGCAGGTACGACAAGACGCTCGTGAGTTCCCAGAACATCACGAGCACGACGAGATCGTCGGTCAGCACGAGGCCGTACATCGCGCCGGCGAACGCGAGCAGAACGGCGGAGAACTGCGCGAGACCCTCGCTCTTGCCGGCGAAGTACCAGCGGCAGTAGAGCATCACGAGTGCGCCGACGCCCGTGACGATGAGCGTCATGACCCATGACAGGGTGTCCATCCGCATCGACAGGACGATGCCGAGCGACGGGATCCAGTCGTATGACTCGAACGGAATGCGACCCGCCAAGACGTCCGGGGTCTGCATCGCGGCCTGCACGAAGGCGACCGCCGGAAGCAGCGCCGCCACGTAGAACGCCCGCGCGCCGATGCGGTGGACGAGCCACGGGAGCAGGATCGGGACGATCGCGAACGCGCCGAGGAGGACCAGCATGAGCGGCCTCCTTAGGTCGTCGGCCGGGGGCTCACGCGCGCGGCTCGGGCGATCAGGGTGTCACGGTCCAGTCTACCGGCGGTCGGTCGCGCCGGGGACCGCGGGACGAGATCAGGCAGGGACGGGCGCGGTCGTGTTGCCCTCGCGGAAGACGCACGTGAAGCGGAGGGATGCGGGATCACGCCCTTCGATCATCGCGGCGACGGCCTGCCCGGCGGCGCGCCCCTTCTCGGTCGCCGGCTGGACGAGCGTCGTGAGCACATACGGGGCGAGACCGTCGACGACGATCCCGTCGAAGCCGGTGACGCTGACGTCTTCGGGCACCCTCAGCCCGGCCTCCTCGGCGGCGCGGATGACACCCGCCGCGAGCAGGTCGCTCTGCGCGATGACCGCCGTCGGGCGCGATCGCGGGTCGGCGAACAGCGCCTGACCTGCGGCGAAGCCCTCGTCGATGAAGCTGCCCGCGGCGGCGAAGATCGCCGCATCCGGAAACACCTCGAGAGCACCGGCGAGGCGCTCGCGCGTGACGTCGATCGAGATGGCCGTGTCGGCGTCCGCCCATCCGCGCTCGCCGCCGGTGCGCAGCGGAAGGGTCACGATCGCGACCGTCGTGTGGCCGAGCGAACGCAGGTGGCTCGCGGCCTGTCGCTGGGCTTCGCGGTTGTCGAGGCCGATGCGGGGAACCCCCTCGCCGGCATCGCCCTCTATGACGACGACGGGGATGCCGCGGCTGCGCACCATGTCGAGCGACTCGCGCAGCAGACCGCTGCACCCGATGAGCACGGCGGCGTCGATCGGCGCCGTCGTCAGCGTGGGTCCGCCCAGGGCGGACTTCTGATCGTCGCGCAGCAGCAGCAGACCCGCGCCGAGGGGCGCCACCCCGTCGGCGAGACCGTCCATCATGAGCGTCTTGACCGGATCGAGGAACGCCGTGCCGAGGTGCTCCTCGAACACGACTCCGACGATCCCCGACCGGCCGGTGCGCAGCGAAGCCGCGCGCGGGTCGGGTCCGGTGTAGCCGAGGGATGCCGCCGCCTCCAGCACGCGGCGACGCGTGGCATCCGACACCGCCGTCTTGCCGCTGAACACGACGGACGCCGTCGACGGCGAGACTCCTGCCTCGCGCGCGACGTCGGAGATGGTCGCTCGGCGCGTGCTCATGACGGGATGATCGTAACCCAGGTCGTTTGCGGGTGTCGAATCGATTCGATACCCTTCTTCTCATGCAGCAGACCCTGTCGAGGACGCAGATCGTCCACTGGCGCAACGCGATCTTCGCGATCTTCTTCGCGACCGGTCTCGGCTTCGCCACCTGGGCATCGCGCATCCCCTCGGTGAAGGCCAACCTCGAGATCAACGACTTCCAGGTCGGCATCCTCCTGTTCATCTCGGGGGCGGCGTCCCTCGTGGGCCTGTCGCTCGCCAACGTGATGATCATGCGGATCGGCGCCCGCCGCGGAATGCTCATCACCCTCGCGACCTTCGCCCTCGGCGTGATCGTCGTGGGCCTGGGGGCCGACGCGTTCCCCTCCTACGGCATCACGGCGGTGGGCCTCGGCTTCATGGGGCTCGGCATGGCATCGACCGACATCATGATGAACGTCGAGGGCGCCGCCAACGAGCAGGCGATCGGCAAGACGATGATGCCGCTCTTCCACGCCCTGTTCAGTCTCGGCACCGTCGCCGGCGCCGGCATCGGCGTGGCGATGACGGCGTGGGGGGTCGGGGTCGCCCTGCACCTCTGCCTGATCGGCGTCGTCGTGGTCGCCGTCGGCGTCGTCGCCGTGCGCTTCGTCCCGAGCCGCGAGTCCGCGGACGATCCCGCCGCCGAGACCCCCTCGACCTCGCGACGCGAACGCTTCATCGAGGCGCTCAGCGTCTGGCGCGAGCCTCGGATCTACTTCATCGGCATCATCATGCTCGGCATGGCGTTCGCCGAGGGCGGCGCCAACGACTGGCTGCCCCTCGCGGTCGTCGACGGCCACCAGGGCACCGAGGCGCAGGGCGCGATCGCCCTCACCGTCTTCTCGATCGCGATGACCGTCGTGCGCGCCGTGGGGGGACCCCTCGTCGACCGCTTCGGCCGCGTCTGGACGCTGCGCATCCTCGCGATCGCCGCCGGCTCGGGTCTGATCCTGTTCATCCTCGCGCCGAATCTGCCGCTCGCCCTCGTGGGCGTGGCCCTCTGGGGCATCGGCGCCTCGCTCGGCTTCCCGCTGGGCATGTCGGCCGCCGCCGACGACCCGACCAAGGCCGCCGCATCCGTCAGCGCAGCCGCGACGATCGGCTACGTCGCGTTCCTGTGCGGCCCGCCCGTGCTCGGCTGGATCAGCCATCAGATCGGCCTGCTGCCCACCCTGTGGATCATCGTCGTCCTGATCGCCGCCTCGGGCCTCGCGTCGGGCGCCGCCAAGCCCATCGCGGGGTCCAAGGTCGGCGCCGGCCACCCGCACGGTCACTGACACCCGAGACGACGTAGGCTCATCGGGTGCGTCTCGTCATCGCCCGCTGCTCCGTCGATTACACGGGTCGCCTCAACGCCCACCTCCCCCTGGCCACGAGGCTGCTCGTGCACAAGGGCGACGGTTCTCTGCTCGTCCACTCCGACGGCGGCTCGTACAAGCCGCTGAACTGGATGTCGCCGCCGTGCACCCTCACGGTCGAGGCTCCGGATGCCGACTCCGCCTCGGCCGGTGTGCTCGAGCACTGGCGGGTGACCCACGCCAAGACCGGCGACGCGCTGCTCGTGCGCATCTACGAGGTGCTGCACGATTCGTCGCACGAGCTCGGGATCGATCCGGGCCTGCAGAAGGACGGCGTCGAAGCCGATCTGCAGCGCCTCCTCGCCGAGCAGGTCGACGTGATCGGCGACAACCTGACGCTCGTGCGCCGCGAGTTCCCCACGGCGATCGGCCCCGTCGACCTGATGCTCCGCGACTCCGGCGGCGGAACGGTCGCCGTCGAGGTCAAGCGCCGCGGCGACATCGACGGCGTCGAACAGCTCACCCGCTATCTCGAGCTGCTCAACCGCGATCCGCACCTCGCGCCCGTCTCGGGGGTGTTCGCCGCGCAGGAGATCAAGCCGCAGGCCCGGGTGCTCGCCGCCGACCGCGGCATCCGCTGCGTGACCCTGGACTACGAGGGCATGAAGGGCATCGAGTCCGGGGCGCCGCGCCTCTTCTGAGCCTCACCATAGGCTGGAGTCATGTCGAAGCGATCGCCGTGGACCTGCATCCTCTGGGACGTCGACGGGACGATCATCGACGCCTCCGACGGCATCCTGAGACGCCTGACGATCACCCTCGAGCACTTCGGCAAGAAGGCGCCGGTGCGCAGCGAGCTCGCCCACTGGATCGGTCCTCCGCAGTTCGAGTCCTTCCAGGCGAACGTCGGCATGACGCCCGACGAGGCATCGGATGCCGTCGCCTTCTACCGCGCGCTGGGCACGCAGGACGGCTACACGACCGGCGCGAAGCTCTTCCCCGGCGTCGCCGACCTGATCCGCGACATCGCTGCCGCCGGAGTCCCGCAGGCGACGGCGTCGTCCAAGCCCGAGGCGCAGGTCGTCGAGCTCATGCGCCACTTCGAGCTCACGTCCTCGTTCCGCACGATCGTGGGGGCGACACCCGACGAGCGGACGCTCGCCTCGAAAGCCGACATCGTCGCCGAGGCGCTGCGCCGCCTGCGCGAGCAGGGCGTCGACACGCGCCGGCCCGTTCTGATCGGCGACCGCCACCACGACATCGACGGCGCAGCCGTGCACGGGGTGCCGGTCATCTTCGTGCGCTGGGGCTTCAGCTGGCCGCACGAGGCGGACGGCGCGGCGGCGGCGGTCGACGACGCCGATCAGCTGCGCGAGCTCCTGCTCGTGGAGGACGCCGATGCCTGAGTTCCTCGCACCGCTCCTCGGCTGGATCGTGCCGGCCGCCGTCGTGTTCGCGGTGGCGGCGATCGGCATCTGGGTGCTCGTGTGGGCGCTCCGCCGCGCCCGGCGTTCGCCGAAGGCCCGCGCCGCCGCGGCCGCCCAGCGCGACCGCGCGGGTGCGAGCCTGGTCCGCCTCGACGACGCCGTCGACGAGCTCGAGCTCGAGGTGGGACTCTCCGGGGCCCTGTACGGCGGGGGCGCCCCGGCATCCCTCCGTCGCGCGCGGCTGACGGCCCAGCGCGTCCGCGACGCCTCGTTCGAGGACTACCGCGCGGTGAGCGAGCCCGACGTCGCGCCGGACGAGATCCGGCGGGTGTCGACCCGCATCGAACGGCGCACCGGCGAGGCCCTCGCATCGATCGCGAAGGCCCGCGCCGAGCACTCCTCCTGGGTGCAGGCCAATGTGACCGCCGCCGCCCAGGTGGCCGCGGCGCAGGCGCGACTGAGCGCCCTGCGCAGCTCGATGGGCGACTCCGAGGCCCTCGTCGCGGACCTCTCCGGCCGATTCGCCGAAGAGGAGTGGGCGCCGGCGGCGCGCGCGGCACGATCCGCCCTGGACGAAGCCGCCGAGGCCGACGACCTGCTGACTCGGGCGGCCGCCGAGGCGGAGGACCCGACGCGATCCGTGCTCCCCGCACTCGCCGCCGCGGAGCGCGCACTCCGCCAGGCCGAAGCGGACGCCCGCCTGCTCGAAGAGGCGCACCGACTCGTGACGCAGGCCTCCCTCGCCGTTCCGGGCGAGTTCGACGCCGCGCGCAGCGCCGTCCGCGGTGCGCTCTCGACCCGCGTGCAGCTCGAGCCCGACGACGCCGAGCGCCTCGGTGCGGAGCTCCGGTCGATCGACTCCGCGCTCACGGCGCTCGAGAGGGATGCCGCGCGCCACCCGACCCGCGCGGTCGATGCGATCGCCCGGCTGCGCGATCGCCTCGACCTGGCCCTCGGCGACGCCTGGACGGCCCAGCAGCGCCTGCGCGGCGCTCGCACCGCCCTTCCCGGCACGCTCGCCGCCGCCCGCGGGGCGCTCGTCGAGGCCGAGGCCGCCGTCGCGCACTCCCGCTCGGGCGCGGACGCCCGGTCGCGACTGCTCTCGGCTCAGGCCGACCTGGCGAACGCGCGTCAGTCCGCCGACCCCGTCGCCGCCCTCGATGCCGCACGTCGTGCGATGCGTCACGCCGAGGACGCGAAGGCCCTCGCCGACTTCTCACGGATCGCCGGGCACTGAGATCCGCCGCACACGATCGCTATCGTGTGCACATGGCAGAACCGCGAACGAGCTCCCCCTCCCCCGTCCTCGCGTTCCTGCGTCGCATCCCCGCGACGCTCGCCTTCATCGTCGTCCTGCTGACGGTGGGCGTCGTGTTCGCCGGCCTCTGGTCGCCGTTCGAGGAGTCTCCGGTCTTCGACGTCGTCGCGTACGGCCTTCCCGCCCTGAGCGAGGGGCGCTGGTGGACGCCTGTCACCGGCACGTTCTTCGTCAACCAGCCGTGGGTGTACGGATTCACGATCGTGAGCTTCGCGGGCATGGCGTACCTCGAGTTCCGCCGCGGATCGCGTGTCGCCCTCCTCTACTTCTGGATCGGGCAGCTGTTCGCGATCTTCGCCTCGGCGCTCCTGCTGTGGGTCCTCTCCTTCGCGGAGTGGACCTGGGCGACCACCGAGGCGGTCGCCCTCGACGTCGGCGCATCCGGCGGCACGATGGCGTGCATCGCCGCGTCGGTCGGCCTGTTCGCGGCCCCCTGGCGCGTCCGGGCATGGCTGGTCCTGCTGGCCTTCGTGTTCATCGCGATGCTGTTCTGGGGGGAGCTCGCCGATCTCGAGCACGCGTTCGCGGTCCTGCTGATCCTCTTCGTCGACCGGTCGCTGCGCCTGCAGCGCCAAACCGTCCGCGAGCAGCGCCTCATCGCCTTCGTCGCGATCTCGGCGCTGGCCGTCATCGAACTGATCACGCTGGTCGTCCCCACGAACGGGCCGTTCGGTCCCACCGAGCCGGCATCGGGCGGGATCTGGGACGTCGCGATCGACGTCGTGATCATCGTCTTCGTCGCGAACGGAGTGCGGCGCGGTCGGCGCTGGGCGTGGGTGGTCAGCGTCGTGCTCGCCTCGATCAACATCCTGCTCGGCGCCGCGGTCCTCGCGCTCGTCGTCATCACCACCGAGCTCCAGGTCGAGAGCGTCCTCGACGGCGAGACCGAGCTGGCGATCGCGACGGGCTTCCTCTGGCTCCTCGTTCTCGTCTACCTCGTGTGGGTGCGCGGCGCCTTCCGTGCGCGCCGCCGGTCCACCATCGGCGCTTCGCCTGCCCCGACCGCCGACGACGTCAAGGCGATGCTGCGCGCCGACGGGGGCGGGACGCTGTCGTGGATGACGACGTGGGACGGCAACAGCTACGCCCGCACCTCGTCGGGCATCGTCGCGTACCAGAAGCGCGCCGGCGTGGCCCTC
>JBEVLS010000298.1:0-3744 GCA_040509015.1 Microbacterium sp. | reverse complement strand
CCCCGAGCACATCGGTGGTCTGCTTGAGCCATGAGGGCCCTGCGATCGTGATCGCATCCGTCCCCCAGATCCCCTCGAAGAGAGCGACCGAGGCGAAGGACAGGCCCACGGTGACGAGCACCTGCTCGATGTGCCGCTCGTACAGCGGGCGGATCAGGACGAGCTCGGTCAGGGTCGCGAACACCGCGCCGACGAGCGCGCCCACCAGGATCGACAGCAGGAACGAGCCCCAGGACGCGGTGCCCAGCGCCTGTGCGACCGCCCAGCCGATGAACGCGCTCAGGGTGAGGAACGCGCCGTGCGCGAAGTTGAGCACGTGCATGAGCCCGTAGATGAGGCTGAGGCCGCTCGCGACGAGGAAGTAGAGCGCGCCGAGTCCGACGCCGGTGATGAGGGTGAGGATGAGGGTGCTCATGCCGCCGCCTCCGCATGCACTCCGAGCAGCCGCCGGGTGAGGTCGGCGTCGTCGAGGATGGCGGCAGCGGAGCCCGTGTGCACGACGCGTCCGCCTCCGATCACGATGGCACCGTCCGCCAGCTGTCGGACGACCTCGAGGTTCTGCTCCACGAGCAGGATCGGGACGATCTTGGACGCCTCCAGCAGCGCGTCCGCCACCTGGGTGACGATCTTCGGCGCGAGTCCCTTCGTGGGTTCGTCGACGAGCAGGATGCGGTTGTCGTTGATGAGGGCGCGTGCGACCGAGACCATCTGCTGCTGCCCGCCCGACAGCGTGCCCGCCTGCTGGTCGCGCCGCTGCACCAGGTCGGGGAACAGCTCGGCCACGAACTCCCTGCGGGGGTTGCGCTGCCGCTCGGCCAACGCGAGGTTCTCCGCGACGGTGAGCTTCGAGAAGACCTCACGGTCCTCGGGCACGTAGCCCACCCCCTTGCGGACGATGCGGTGCGTCGGCATCCCGTCGATGCGCTCACCCGCGAGGGTCACGCGACCGCGGCGCTGGATGAGACCCAGGATTCCGCGCAGCGTCGACGTCTTGCCGACGCCGTTGCGGCCGAGAACGGCCGTGATGCCCGTGGCCGGCACCTCGAAGGACACATCCTCGACGACCTGCTGACCGGCGATCGTGCAGCGGAGGCCCTCGACGGTGAGGATCGGCTCGCCGGTCATGCGGCTGTCCCGAGGTAGGCGCTCTGCACGAGCGGGTCGTCCATGACGTTCTGCGGGGTGTCGTACGCGATGATGCTGCCGAAGTACATCACGGCCACTTTCTGGACGAGTCCCATCAGGACGTCGATGTGGTGTTCGACCATGAGCACCGTGCATCCCTTCTCGGACTGGAGAGTGCGGATGTTCTCGACGAGACCCGAGACGTCCCCGGAGCCGACACCGGCCATCGGTTCGTCGAGGAGGACGATCGAGGCATCCGTCGCCAGCAGCACTGCGATCTCGAGCTTGCGCTTGTCGCCGTGCGAGATGTCGCCCGCGGCCGTCTCCAGCTTGTGACTCAGGCCCACGGCGGCCAGGTTGGCGAGCGCGCGTTCGGTGGCGGCATCCGTCCGCTTCGGGAATCGCAGGAGCGAGGCCGATCCGCCGAGGGCCACCTGTGCGGCGAGCCGCACGTTCTCGAGCACCGACAGCCGAGGGAACAGGCTCGAGGTCTGGAAGGTGCGGCCCAGCCCCGCCCGCGCACGATGCGACACCGACGCCGACGTGATGTCGACGCCGTCCATCAGGATGCGGCCCGACGTCGGCTTGACGAGACCGGAGATCGCGTTGAACAGCGTGGTCTTGCCGGCGCCGTTGGGGCCGATGACGCCGACGAGCGAGCCGGCGGCGACATCGAGCGCGACATCCTTGAGGATCGTCGCTCCTCCGATCTGCAGGCCGAGGCCTTCGATCGTGAGCGCGGACGGAGCAGGGGCCTCCATGCTTACTCGGCCTCTGCGGGCGCGACGTCGTCGGCGGCGACGGTGTCGACGAGCTCGGGAACGAACGACGCGCCGTCCGCGACGAGCTTGACCTGGTACATGTCCTGGATGAGCGCGTGATCGCTCGCCCGTACGGTCATGGCGCCCTTCGGACCTTCGAACTCGAACCCCTCGAGAGCGGCGACCATCGCGTCGGGGTCGCCCTTGCCGCCTCTGATGGCCTCGACGATCATGATCGCCGCGTTGAACCCGTCGGGGCTGAAGAGGTCGGGGGTACCGCCTTCGGCTTCGATCGCCTCGATCATGGCGGTGTTCACCTCGTTGTCGGGGCCTCCGGGGAAGTAGTGGTTGAGGAAGCTGATCTTCTCGGATGCCTCGCCGTACGCGCCGAACGTCGCGGCGTCGCCGAGCCCCGTCACGACCGGGACCTCATCCATGACGCCCTGCTGACTCATGGCCTGCCACATGGCTCCGGAGGTGGCGCCGGCCCAGGCGACGAACACGAGATCCGGCTGACCGGCGATCACCTGCTGCGCGAAGGGGGTGAACTCCGTCGCGTCCTCGGGAACGAGAACCGAGTTCACCGTCGCACCCTGGGCACCGAGGATCGCCGTGACGGCGGCCTCGTTCCCGGTGCCGAAGGCGTTGTTCTGCGCGAAGACGGTGATGGTCTTGCCGTCGATGTCGTCGAGGAAGGTTCCCGCCGTGGCGACGTCCTGAGCGGACTGGCGACCGGAGCGGAAGGTGTAGTCGTTGATTCCCGTCACCGCGTCGGCGGCGGCCGGCCCCGAGATGTAGAGGACCTTGTTCTGCGCGGCCTGTTCGGCCACCGCGAGCGCGACGCCCGACGATGCCGTGCCGGCGATGATCGTGACTCCGGCGCCGATGAGCTCCTTCACGGCGGTGACGGCCTTGTCGGGATCACCCGCGTCGTCCTTGTACTCGACGACGATCTTCGTGCCGTCGACCTCGTCGGTGCCGTCGGTCGCGTAGGCCAGACCGGCCTTGAACGCGTCGAGGTACTGCTTGCCGTATCCCGCGAGCGGACCGGTCTCGCTCGTGACGATGCCGACGGTGACTTCGGCGGGCCCCTCTGGAGCAGCCGAGCCGTCTCCGCCGGTTCCCGCGGTCGGCGCGCACGCCGCCAGCATGAGGGCGGCCGTGGCGACCACGGAGCCCAGGAGCAACTTCTTCGTAACCCGCATGTGAGTGCCTTTCACCATTGGAAGGATCGTGTGGCCCGAGGACCGACCTGAAAGGTGATTCAGGTTATTGAACCGTAGGAAATCCGTGAGCCCTCGTCAAGTCACCCGGGGGTGGCGGGCGGAGTCGTTACCGATTCGCGACGTGGGCTTTTGCATGCCACCGTTATATACCTGCGATATGCTTATCTCATGACCCACGATCGCGACATCGAGACCCTGATCGTCGCCGCGCACGCGCTCACGCGCATCGCGGCCCTCGAGACCGCCAGCGAGACGCCGGCCGCGCAGTGGCGGGCGCTCACGATCCTGCGAGACCACGGGCCGCTGCGCATCGGCGAGATGGCGCGGCTCAGCCGCGTCACGCAGCCGGGGATGACCCGCCTCGTCGGGCAGATGGACGACCTCGGCCTGGTCGAACGGTCGACGGATGCCGCGGACTCCCGCGTCACGCTGGTCGCGGTCACACCTCTGGGCCTCGAGGCCCTGGCGTCGTGGCTGCTGCAGCTCACCGCGGCCGTGGCACCTCACTTCGGCGACCTGACCGACGACGAATGGGACGCCCTCCGTGTCACGGCCCGGGTGCTCGCCCGTGCCACCGCGACGGTCGAGGTCGCACGGTGAGCGCGCCGAAGGGCACCGGCATCTGGCGACAG
>JBEVLS010000297.1:0-6553 GCA_040509015.1 Microbacterium sp. | reverse complement strand
GAAGCGTTCGGGCGCCCGATCCCGGAGGCCTGACCGACCGGCCGACGTCCGATTCGTGCCACGTGGGCGCGCTGGTGTGCGCGTATCTGCGCATCCGCCGGGAGGGTGCGCTAGCTTCCGATCAGATTCCGTGCCCTCAGGAGGTCAGGTATGTCCGGATCAGCGCCCACCTCGCCCCCGAGCGGCAAGACCAAGCCCGCGGTGACGGGCGGCACGATCACCGTCTTCGGTCTCGTCCTGCTCAACGTCACCGCGGTCATCTCGCTCAACAACCTCCCCGCCGAGGCGGAGTACGGGCTGAGCTCGATCTTCTACTACCTCATCGCCGCGGTGTTCTTCCTGATCCCCGTGTCGCTCGTGGCAGCCGAGCTCGCGACCGGCTGGCCCGAGAAGGGCGGTGTCTTCCGCTGGATCGGCGAGG
Source organism: Microbacterium sp. (assembly GCA_040509015.1). Classification (GTDB taxonomy): domain Bacteria; phylum Actinomycetota; class Actinomycetes; order Actinomycetales; family Microbacteriaceae; genus Microbacterium. Next base: position 6,132 of record JBEVLS010000297.1, on the reverse strand, counting down.
CGTTCCGCGGGCGGATCGGCTTCATGGCGATGTTCCTCGCGTGGGTCGAGGTCTGCGTCTTCCTCCCGACCTCCCTGACCTTCGGCGCCGTCTCTCTGGCCTACATCAACCCGGACGAGAAAGAGGCTGCGACGCTGTCGTCGAACCCGGTCTTCGTGCTCGTCATCGTGCTCGCGGTCTTCTGGCTCGCGCTGTTCATCGCCCTCCTCGGGGCGAAGGGCTTCGCCACGATGGCCAAGTGGGGCGGCATCATCGGCGTGTTCGTGCCGATCGCCGTCCTCGTCGTCTTCGGCATCGCCTACGCCGCCGGCGGCAACACCCCCCAGATGGACGTGAGCTGGGGAAAGCTCATCCCCGACTTCTCGAACTTCGGCACGATCGTGCTCGCCGCGAGCATCTTCCTGATGTACGCCGGCATGGAGATGAACGCCGTGCACGTCAAGGAGGTGAAGGACGCGACGAAGAACTACCCGATCGCCATCTTCGCGTCGGCGATCCTCACGGTCGTGATCTTCGTCCTGGGCACCCTGGCCATCGCGTGGATCGTGCCGGCGAAGGACATCAACCTCACACAGGCGATCCTCGTCACCTACTTCGACATCTTCACGTGGGCGGGGATCCCCTGGGCCGGTTCCGTGCTCGCGATCATGCTGGCGATCGGCGTGCTGGTGAACATCACGACGTGGGTCGCCGGTCCGTCCACGGGTCTCCTGGCCGTCGCGAAGGCCGGCTATCTGCCGAAGATCTTCCAGAAGACGAACAAGCACGGCGCCGCGGTGACGATCATGTTCACCCAGGCGGCCATCGTGACCCTCGTCTCGGTGCTGTTCGTGCTGCTCCCGTCGGTGCAGTCCGCGTACCAGATCCTCAATCAGCTGGCCAACATCCTCTACCTCACGGTCTACATGCTGATGTTCGCGTCGATCATCCGGCTGCGGTACTCGCAGAAGAACCAGCCTCGTCCGTTCCGACTCGGCAAGTCCAACACCCTGGTGTGGATCATCGCCGGGCTCGGCTTCGTCGCGTCGCTCACGGCCTACGTCTTCAGCTTCATCCCGCCCGACCAGATCAACGTCGGCAGCCCGATCGTCTACATCGTCGTCCTGATCGTGCTCGCGGTCGTCTTCTATGCGATCCCGAACATCATCTACCAGTTCCGCAAGCCCGCCTGGAACTCGAATGACCCGACGTTCGCACCGTTCTCCTGGCAGGCGGCATCGTCGACGACGGATGCCGCGGCCCCCGCGGCCGCGACGTCCTCCACCCGCGGAAAGGCGTGACCGATGGCTGCTTACGACAAAGTGCGGTTCATCGGCTACGCCGTGCCGACCACCCCCGCCGACATGGTCGCCGTCGGCGACCCGAACGGCAGCGGCGCGGTCGCCGGCACGTATCGCGGGTCCGAGGATTTCACCACCGACGTCGCCGCGCGCGCCACGGTGCTCCAGACCGCGGTCGACGCCGCGAAGTCCGCACTGCCGGCGGCTGAGACGGGCGTGCTGAACGTCTTCCTCGCGCCCGAGTTCTTCTGGCACGGCACGATGGGCCCGTACGTCCACAAGCCCGGCGACCCCGACCCCGGCGCAGAGATCCTCGCCCTCCTGCAGGCAAGGTTCCCGGCCGAGGCGTACCCCGACTTCCTCCTCGTGCTCGGATCGGTGATCTCCGCCGAGATCGGCGACGTCGACACCGTGCTGGCGGCGTCGACGACGACGGTGCGCAACGACATCGTGCGGGCGCTCGGCGAGGGATGGAACGCCGCCGACGGACCCCTCGCCGACGTGATCTTCGACATGTTCGTCAACTTCGTCAAGAACGGTCACGCCTATCCCCAGGTCGAGGTGCGCAACCGCGCGCTGATCATCAGTGCGACGCCGACCACCGGCATCCTGTCCGATTTCGAAGCGACCGCCCTCACGACCGAGAAGTACTTCGACTCGAACGAGGACTTCCTGCTGTGGGACGTCACCGGCAAGCCGGTCATCACCGAGCAGATGACGGCCTACCCGGTGATCGACATCAGCGCGGGCGACTTCAAGACCGATCCCGAGGATCCGTTCGCGGTGTTCCGGGTGACGGGCGACGACCCCGTCGACGTGGCGGTCGAGGTCTGCCTCGACCATTCCGACCACCGCATCCGCAAGGGCGTCGCACGCAACCCCTGGCCGGAGCGCGACGGGGGCATCGATCTGCACCTCATCCCGTCGTGCGGCATGCAGCTGCATGTGCCGTCCGTGGGCGCTCGCGCCGGAGGGTGGGCGTTCAACTGCGACGGGCAGTACACCCTCGGCGCGGTCGAGGAAGCAGGGACCCCCCAGCGCGACGTCGTCTCGGGGGTCCCGAGCGCGTACACCGACTACTTCGACCCCTCCAGCTCCGCGTACGGCGCGCACACCCAGCTCGCGCGGGTCAAGGAGAGCGCGGTGGGCAGCGCGCAGCACGGGGCCGGAGCACACGATGCGACGTTCGAGCCTGCGCCCGAGGTGAGCGTGACCGTCGTCCCGATCGCGCAGGGGTCGTCGTTCGACGAGTACTTCGCGGGCGGTCCCGGCGCGCTGCACATCTACGGCCTGACCGACCCGCTCCCCCTGCGCGGCTGAGCCCCGCGGCTCGTCACGCGCGGCTGCGGAGCGTCAGCTCGCGCAGGCTGTCGTAGACGGGCGGCGACTTCACGAGCATCGCCGTGACGACCGCAGCGCCGGCGGCGAGCAGCATCGGCACCGTGACGGTCGTGATCGCCGTCATCTCGATGATGAGGACGATCCCGGTGAGCGGTGCCCGGACGACCGCCGCGAAGAGCGTCGACATCCCGACGATCGCCACGGCGGTCGCGAAGTCCGCGCCGAGTCCGGGAGCCAGTCCCTCGACGAGCTGCGCGAAGATCGTCCCGAAGAGCGCTCCCAGCGCGAGCACGGGGGCGAACAGTCCGCCGGGGGTCCCCGCGGAGTACGACAGCGGGCCGGCGAGGAAGCGGATCGACGCGTACATCAGGAGCAGCGGCAAGGCCAACGCCTGCCCGGTGAGGAGCACCTGGGTGAGGGCGTCACCGCCGCCGACGGTCAGCGGATCGATGAACAGGGCGAGTCCGACGAGCGCGCCGATCACGGCGGCGCGCAGCGGTGCAGGGATCCGGGCGAGGCGCGCGCCCACGTCGAGCAGCCCCACCACCAGAGAGTTGTAGAGGGCGCCCAGCAGGCCGACGAGGATGCCGAAGACGAGGAACATCGGCAGCGTGAACAGCGGCGGCTCCACCACATCGTGCACGGCGAAATCGGGATGATCGCCGATGACCAGGCGGGCGCACGCGATCGCGGCGCCGACCCCGAGGATCGTGGGCACGATGAGCCGGAAGCTCGCGGACTTCGCGACCTCTTCGAGGACGAACAGGGCACCGCCGACGGGTGCGTTGAACGCGACGGCGAGGCCGGCCCCCGACATGGCCGTCTGCAGCACGCGCAGATCATCCGGATCGAGCTTCGCCGCCTTGCCGACGCCCGCGCCGAGAGCGGCGCCCATGTGCACCGTCGGCCCTTCGCGGCCGAGCACCATGCCGGATCCGATAGCGACGACGCCGCCCACGAATCGAATGGGGACCACCGAGAGCGGAGGCGAGCCCATCTGTCCTCGGTAGACGGCTTCGACGTCCTGGATGCCGCTTCCCGCCGACTGCGGCGAGAGCTTCACCAGCAGCACGGCCACGACCGCGGCGAGCGCACCGACGAGCATGACGACCAGCACACCGAGCGGCACCGCGTGCGCCCATGTCGCGAGCTCCTCGCGCACGGCGTCCGCCCGCAGGAGCAGCCAGCGGAACGCTCCGCCGATGAACCCCGTCGCGACGCCGGCGACGATGGCGAGGAGCCCCAGGACCACGAGGACCCGGGCATTGGCGCCGAGTCCGTCGGCGGTCGGGTCAGCCACGCCGGATGTCTCCGGGACGCACGCGCCGACCCTCTGCCCTCTGCACGCGCTCAGCCTAGCCAGCGACCTGGGTCCGGCTCCCGGTAATCCGCAGACGATGGCACGCATCGCACGCCGCCCGACTTCTATGCTGGCTGAATGGATGTCGCGTGGATCGTGCTGGGTGCGATCGTGCTCGTCGTCGCGATCGTCGACACCTTCCTCGCCGTCCTCAATTACAACGAGCGCGGGATCGTCGTCAATCACGTCGCTCGCGCCGTGTGGGTCGGTATGCGCGCCATCACGAGCCGCCTGCCCCGCCGCTATCGCCAGGTCGCGCTGCGCCAGGTCACCGGCACGATCATCGCGAGCGTCATCCTCACGTGGCTCGGCGGAGTCGTGCTCGGTTTCGCACTCATCTACTGGGGCGCGATCGGCATCGACGGGATCGACGCGCAAGACGGCGCGCCCCCCGGATTCTGGGCCGCGCTGTACATGAGCATCGGCCAGTTCTCGACCGTGGGCGTCGAGAACATCTCGGCCGTCCACCCCGTCATCGACTACCTGACCGTGATCGAGGCGCTGAGCTCCGTCGTGCTCCTGTCGATGATCGTGGCGTTCCTGCTGAACGTCTTCAACGGCATCCAGATGCTCCGCTCCCTCTGCGCCGATGTGTCCCGACCCGCCGAAGGAGACGCGACTCCGCTCGCCGCCCTCTACCCGTTCTTCCCGCACGGCAAGGCCGAAGACGTCGAGCGGTACCTCACGAGCACGTGGGGAGACATGAATCTGTACGGCGACGTGCTGCGCCAGACGCGCATGACCTATTACTTCCAGAGCGGCGACGAGCAGTTCTCGGCACCGTTCGCCCTCGGATCCATGAGTCAGCTCATCGGATCGCTGCGGTGGGGGCTGCCGGTGGGGTCTCATCCGGTCTCGGTGCTCCCCGGACTCTTCCGCCTCGAGGAATCGCTCGCCGCGGCTCGGCGCTGGATCACGACCGAGATGCTGCGGCTTCCGCCGATCGCGCTTCCGTCCCCGCTCCCCGAGGCCGAGTTCACCGCGCAGATCTCGGCCCTCCGCTCAGGAGCGCCGAGCGCGGTCGATCCCCTCGTGGCGGAGTTCGACCACATGTGCCGCGCCGTCGCGCGACTGGTCTCACCCACGCACGACGACGACATCGCGCTTCGAGCCGACCCCGCCGAGGCGCATGCGCGATACGTGGCGTGGCTGCCGTTCGGCGCCGTCTCCGCCCGGTTCAACGCCGCGCTGAGCAAGGACCTCGACTACCAGCCGCACGATCGCGACGCTACGTCGCTCCCCTTCACGGCCGCGGGCGTCGCGCGGGCTCTCCCCCTCGCCTGACATGCCCCTCCCCGCCCCCGCGCTCGTCCCGGATCACGACGCCGCCGCTCTCGCGCGTCTCGACGCCGGCACGGGTCAGACGGCCAGCCCGAGCAGCAGCCCTCCGGCGGCGGCGAGGAGCGTCGCCGCGAGCATGCCGAACGCGTTCACGATCGCGCGTCCACGGTCGCGCTCATGCACGAGACGGATGCTGTCGACCATCGCCGTGCTGAAGGTCGTGTAGCCGCCGAGCACGCCGGCGCCGAGCACCGCGAGCCACGGCAGCCCGAGCAGTCCCGACGACGCGAGCCCGGTGACGAGGCCGAGCAGAAGCGATCCGCTGATGTTCACCACCAGGATCCCCCAGGGGAATCGTCGTCCCTCGCGCCATGTGATGAGACCGTCGACGACGAACCGGGCGACGGCTCCGAGACCGCCGCCCGCAGCGATCAGCAGGAAGACTCCGGGGGTCATGCGGCCGACTCCCCGTTCGACGGATGCCGCGGCCGCAGCCGCGCGGCCAGCGTCCATCCCGCGGCGGCGCACGCGAGGCCCGCGATCACGCTCCCGAGCGCATAGGCCGCGCCCGCGACGGGATTCGTCTCGAGCAGCAGCACCGCGTCGGTGGCGAGGGCGCTGTACGTCGTGAAGCCGCCGAGCACGCCGGTGCCCACGAAGAGCCGCACGTCACGACGCGGCGGCGTCTCGCGCCTCGCCTCGATCCCCCGGACGAGCAGCCCGAGCAGGAACGCGCCGGACAGGTTCACACCGAGGATGCCCCAGGGCACCACCGAGTCCGGCGTGAGCAGCACGACCGCTTCGCGGGCCGCTGTGCCGAGCATCCCGCCGACGAAGACGAGCAGAAGGAGCCGCGGCCGCGTGAAGGGC
>JBEVLS010000296.1:0-3679 GCA_040509015.1 Microbacterium sp. | reverse complement strand
CGCAACCTCGCCCCGCGCGCCGAGCGCGGCACGCACGACGGCCCGCACGACGGCTTCGACCTCGACCTGCGCGAGCATCCGCACCTCAAGGAGCTCTACCTCGACGCCGAAGGCCACGACGGCTACGTCCGCGACCGCGACGTGTTCGGCCCGGGCATCACGATCGAAGACAACCTCGCCCTCGTCGTGGACTACGCCAGCGGCGCGACGCTCTCGTACTCGCTGAACGCCCACGCCCCGTGGGAGGGCTACCGGGTGGCCGTGAACGGCACCCTCGGCCGCGTCGAGCTCGACGTCGTCGAGCGCGGTGCCGTCGTCGAGGGCGAAGGCCTCACGCCCGTGCTCGATCCGAGCGCTCTCGACGCCGGATCCTCCGGCTCACTGCGCCCCGAAGGAGAACGACTGCTGCTGCAGCGCCACTGGGAGGCGCCCGTCGAGATCGAGATCGTCGGCGGCGACGGAGGTCATGGCGGCGGCGACGCGATCCTGCTGTCCGACATCTTCGTCGGTCCCGGCGAAGACCCGCTCGCGCGTCCGGCGAACTGGCGCGACGGCGTCCAGTCGATCGCGGTCGGCATCGCGGGCAACCGCTCGCTCGAGTCCGGTCTGCCGGTCGAGACCGCCGATCTCGGCATCCGACTCCTCCAGCGCGCGTCGCGATGAGCCGCATCGTCGTCACGGGCGGGGCGGGGCGTCTGGGCCGCAGCCTCGTCGCCGGTCTCGCCGCACGCGGCCACGAGGTCGTCTCGTTCGACCGCGACGTATCGTCGGCGACCGAGCTCGACGGGGCCGAGCAGGTCGCGATCGATCTGGCGGATGCCGCCGCCACCGTGACGGCGCTGACCGCCGCCCACGCCGACGCCGTCGTGCACCTCGCTGCGATCGCGGTGCCGTTCAGCGCCCCCGAAGACGTCATCATGCGCACGAACTCCGGTCTCGCCGTGTCGGTGCTCGGGGGCGCGGTGGCCGCCGGCATCCCGAAGATCGTCGCAGCGTCCAGCCCGACGGTGCTCGGATACGGAGCCCCCGCGGGCTGGGTGCCCGACCGCTTCCCGCTCGATGAGGAGACGACGCCCCGGCCGTGGAACGCGTACGGGCTGTCGAAGCTCGTCATCGAGCAGTCGATCCGCATGCTGCAGCGCCAGACCGGCGACGCGGTGCGCTTCGCCGCGTTCCGCCCCTGCTACGTCATCGCGCCCGAGGAGTGGGGCGGCGCCGTCACCCAGCAGGGCCACACGGTGCGTGAGCGCCTGGACGACCCGGCCCTGTCGGCACCCGCGGTCTTCAACTACGTCGACGCCCGCGACGTCGCGGCGTTCACCGACCGCCTGCTCGAGGCCCTCCCCGAGATCCCCAACGCCGAGACGTTCTTCGTGTCGGCGGACGACGCGCTGGCGCGCGAGCCGCTGGCCGAGCTCGTGCCGCGCTTCTTCCCCGGCACGGACGAGGTCGCCTCGGTGCTCACCGGCACCGCCTCGGCCTTCTCCAACGCCAAGGCGCGCACGCTCCTCGGCTGGGCCCCCACGCACGACTGGCGCACCGAACTCGCGCTCACCGAGACCCGAACGGACGTGACCGTATGAACTTCGACGGCATCCTCTTCTTCCCCGTGACCCCCTTCGGCACGGACGGCGCGATCGACCACGACCTGCTCGCGCAGCACGTCGCCGCCGGTGTCGACGCCGGCGCGGGCGGGGTCTTCCCCGCGTGCGGCACCGGCGAGTACCACGCGCTGTCCGCGTCCGAAGCGGCTTCGGTCGTGCGCACCGCCGTCGGAGCCGTCGCCGGACGCGTACCGGTCGTCGCGGGTTCGGGCGGCACGCTCGGCCACGCGATCGAGGTCGCGAAGGCGGCGGCGGATGCCGGCGCCGACGCCCTGCTCGTGCTGCCGCCGTACCTCGTCGGCGGCCCTCAGGCGGGACTCGTCGCCTACGTCGAGGCCATCGCCGCGGCATCCGATCTGCCCGTCGTGATCTACCACCGCGGCAACGCGCAGTACTCCGTCGAGTCGGTCCGCCGGCTCGCGGCGAACCCGAAGGTCGTGGGCTTCAAGGACGGCGTCGGCGACCTCGCCACCGCGCAGCTCGTCGTGCGGGCCGTCGCCGAGACGGGTCGCACCGACTTCGCGTTCTTCAACGGGCTGCTCACCGCCGAGCTCACCCAGGCCGCGTACCGCGGCGTGGGCATCCCCCTGTACTCGTCCGCGGCGTTCGCGATGATCCCCGACGTCGCGAACGCCTACTACCGCGCGTACGTCGACGGCGACGAAGAGCGCCGCAACGCGATCCTCGACGGCTTCTACACACCGCTCGTGGCCCTCCGCGACGAGACCCCCGGCTTCGGCGTCTCGCTCATCAAGGCGGGGCTGCGGCTCGGCGGCGTGCCCGTGGGCGGCGTCCGTGCTCCGCTCGTCGACCCGACGCCCGAGCAGGAGGAGCGCCTCGCGGGCATCCTCGACGCGGGCCGCGCGCTGCTGTGACCACGGTCCAGTCCTTCGACGCTCGGCTCGTCCGCGTGCCGCTGACGCGGCCGTGGGCGGCCGATGTCACCTCGGTCGGAGTGATCGCGACGCACGTCGTGCGCTCGGACGGCGTCGAAGGCTGGGGCTTCTCGTGGACGCCGCAGATCGGCGCAGAGGCCGTGCACGCCATGCTCGTCAACGACGTTCCCGCCGTGGGCACCGACGCCGACCCCGAGGCCTCGTGGGACGCCCGCTGGCGGCACCTCCACGAAGCGGGCGGCGGCGGAGTCACGACGATCGCACTCGCGGGTCTCGATCTGGCGCTCTGGGATGCCGCCGCCCGCGCCGCCGACGTCGGGATCGCCGAGCTTCTGGGCCGTCGACGCGACGCCGTGCGGGCCTACGGCAGCGGGGTCAACCTGCACTACTCGCAGGACGAGCTGCTCGCGCAGGTGCAGCGATGGATCGACGCCGGCTTCTCCGCGGTGAAGATCAAGGTCGGGAAGCCCGATCTGCGCGAAGACGTCGAACGCGTGTCCGCCGTCCGCGACCTGCTCGGCCCCGATCGTGCGCTCATGATCGACGCGAACCAGCGGTGGGATCTCGACACCGCCACGACCGCCCTCGAATCGCTCGCGGCCTTCGACCTCGCGTGGATCGAAGAGCCGCTGCGCGCCGACGACCTGAGCGGCCACGCGCAGCTCGCGCGGCGCATCGACGTTCCCCTCGCCGTCGGCGAGAACCTGCACACCGCCTACCGGTTCGAGGAGTACCTGCGGGCAGGGGCCGCGCAGATCGTGCAGCCCAACGTGGTGCGCGTCGGCGGCATCACGCCGTTCCGCCGCATCGCCGCGCTCGCGACCGAGCACGGCGCGGCGCTGCATCCGCATCTCCTCCCCGAGCTCTCGGGCCAGCTCGCGCTCACGCTCGACGGGGAGCCCTGGGCCGAGGACGTCGAGGACGCCGGCTTCGGCGCGCTCGGCGCCCTCGCCGACCCCTCGCCCGTCTCGATCTCCGACGGCACCCTCACCGTCGTCCCGCACGACGGCCTCGGCCTGCGGTTCCGCTCCCCTTCGACGAGCTCGGACACCGCAGCGGCACCCGTCACCCCACTCGAAAGGGACCAGACATGACCACCAGCACCCAGGACCTCGACGCCATCGTCGCCCGCGCCGCCGCTGCCGCCCCCCTCTGGGCCCGGTCGACCGCCGCGGAGCG
>JBEVLS010000295.1:0-4175 GCA_040509015.1 Microbacterium sp. | reverse complement strand
ACAACCCATCCGGAAGCTCTGCGCGGCCGATCTACGATCCCCGTATGAATCCGCCGTTTTCTGTCGAATCCGAGCGCCTTCGGCGTGAGCTCTTTGCGATCGAGCGCGAGATCCGCGCGCTGATCGTTCATCGGCTCGCGCACCCGGCGGGCAACGCGAGGCAACGGGATCGCATCGAGGACCTGGAAGCGAGGGCGAATGACATTCGCTCCGCGCTGGGGTGGCCACTCCGCCACCCGTCACCGCACGCCTTCGAGTGGGCCGGACTGCTCGTCCTGCTCGCGTTCGTATCCGCCGTCGTCGGAGCCCTCTACCTGATCAACTGAGCGCCGCTCGGCGGTTGTGGTCGCGTGCGGCATCCACCCAGAACAGCAGACGATCGTCGTCCGCGAGCGAACCGTGGTCGACGAGCATCCATCCGGGGCCCATGTCGCGCTTCTTCGCGCCCATCATCGCTCTGCCGGCTCCTGGCTCGAGCATGAGCGTCGTCTCCTGCTCGACGTCGACGCGGATCAGCAGGTCTGCGTCGCGGAAGACCGCCACCGCGATCCTGTCGTTGAGCAGGAAGGCGCGGCTTCCGAACATCGACTTCTCGTCGAGGGTGGGGTCGTCGACGAGGAGCGCGCGCACCCGATCGACCATCGCACCCTGCGCCTCGTTCATCGGCATGCGACGATCCTGGCAGGTGACGCGGAGCGTGGCGAGGCAGACTTGTGCGCATGGGGTTCACGCGGGCGCAACTCGAGAGCTATAGGGACCGCCCGATACCGGACTTCATGCCCGCGTCACCGCGGCTGGTGTTCGTGGGGATCAACCCCGGCCTGTGGACGGCCGCCACCGGCGTTCCGTTCGCACGCCCCGGCAATCGCTTCTATCCGGCTCTCGTCGCGGCCGGCATCATCCCGCGCCTTCCGGTGATCGACGATGAGGGGATGCCGGAGGCCGATCGCCGCATGATCCTCGACGCCGGCATCGGCATCTCGAGCATCGTGCCGCGCGCGACGGCGCGTGCCGACGAGCTCTCGCGCGCCGAGCTGCGTGCGGGCGCGGCCCGCCTCGCCGAGGATGCTGCGCGTTGGCGTGCGGAGGTCATCGCGATCGTCGGCCTCACCGCCTACCGGCAGGGCTTCGACCGACCCCGCGCGGTCGCGGGCCGCCAGGCAGAGACGCTCGGCGGCGCCGAGCTGTGGGTGCTTCCGAATCCGAGCGGCCTCAACGCCCATGACACGGTGGCGTCGCTCGCCGCCGCCTACGCCGCGCCCGCGCGGGCGGCGGGAGTCCTCGCGTGAGCCGGCGACTCGTCGCGGCTATCTGCCTCGTCCTGGTGATCGCGGCGGGGTTGGGAGTCCACACACTGCTGCCCGACACGGCCGCGACCGACATCGCGGGCGATGCGCTCTACGCGCTCGCGGCGTATGCGTTCGTCGTGGTCGTCGCGCCCCGGCTGCCCGTGCTCGCGGTCGGCGCTGTCGCCGCAGCGTGGTGCGTGGGCGTCGAGCTCTTCCAGCTGACCGGCATCCCGCTCGACCTCGGCGCCGCCTTCCCACCCGCGATGCTCGTGCTCGGCACGGTCTTCGACGCGCGGGATCTGGTCGTCTACGTGGTCGCGATCGCGCTGACGACGGTGACGGATGCCGCGCTCCGCGCCGCCGCGCGGCGCCGGCCCGACCCGGCGTGACGCCTACGATGGTCGGGTGACGCGCGTCGGCAGAGTGACGACGGTGATCGCCGCGTTCCTCGCCGCGGTCACGGTGCTCTCCGTCGAGGCCTCGCTCGGGGTCGCGGTCTACGGCATCCCGGTCGCGATCTCTCTCCTCGTCGCGGCCGCACAGGGTTTCGCGATCCCGCTCGCGTTCGTCCGCCCGCGGATCGCGATGGCGGTCTCGGTCGCGGGAGTGCTGGCATTCGGCATCCTGAGCGTGCCGACGCAGTTCGCCCCCTGGCCGATCTCGGCGAGCGGCACGATCGGCTTCGCGCTGACGGTCGGCGTCGTCGGCACGTTCGCGCGATGGACGGTCGGCGCCGCGGGGTGGTCGGCCGCGCTCATCGCGCTGCTGGTGATCGCGACCGTGCGCGATCACGGCGGCGCCGCCGACGGCACCATCGTCGCGGTGCTGATCGTGTTCGCCGCGGTGAGCGCGCTGTCGCTCGGCGGCGGCGTCCTCATCCGCAGCTGGCGGGAAGGCCGGCGCCTGCTCGCCCTCGAGCGCGAGGTCTCGGCCGCCGAGGCGGCGCGCCGCGAACTGGCCGAGGAGCGCACCCGCATCGCCCGGGAGCTGCACGACATCGTCGCGCACGGCATGTCGGCGATCCAGGTGCAGGCGGCGAGTGCGAGGTTCCGGATGCCCGAGCTCGCCCCCGCGGCCGCGGACGAGTTCGACCAGCTCGCCTCGACGGCGCGCTCGGCGATGGGCGAGATGCGGCGTCTGCTCAGCGTCCTCCGCGACGACGACGAGGCGGAGCAGGCTCCGCAGCCGGGCCTGCGCGAACTCGCACAGCTGCTCGCGCGGCCGACGCACGGCGGCACCCTCACCGTCGACGACCGTCTCACCGGCAGGGCGCTCGCGGATCCGGTCGTCGAACTCACGACGTACCGCGTCGTGCAGGAGTCCCTCAGCAACGTCGCCCGGCACGCGCCCGGTGCCGCGGCGTTCGTGGCCCTCGACCACGCCGCGGACGGCGCGGTGATCGTCGAGGTGCGCAACAGCGCACCGACGGAACCGCCTCCGACCGCGGACCCGGGCGGACACGGGCTGCGCGGCATGCGCGAGCGCGTCGAGCTCGTCGGCGGTGTGCTCGAGGCGGGCCCGGCGGCAGACGGCGGTTTCGTGGTGCGCGCCCGCATCCCCGCGACGTGGAAGGACTGACATGACGATCTCGGTGCTGATCGCCGACGACCAGGCGATGGTTCGCGCGGGCTTCGCGGCGATCCTCGACGCGCAGTCCGACATCACGGTGGTGGGTCAGGCATCGGACGGCGACGAGGCGATCGCGCTGTCGCGGAGCCTGCGCCCCGACGTCGTGCTCATGGACATCCGGATGCCGGGGACCAACGGCCTCGACGCGACGCGGACGCTCCGGGACCCGGCATCCGTCGCCCACCGGCCCCGCGTCATGATCCTCACGACCTTCGATGCCGACGAGTACGTCCACGACGCGCTGACCGCGGGTGCGAGCGGCTTCCTGCTGAAGGACGCGATGCCCGCCGACCTCATCAGCGCCGTGCGCGTGATCGCCGGAGGAGACGCCCTGCTGTCGCCGAGCGTGACCCGGCGCCTGCTCGAGCGGTTCGCCGCCCAGCGCCCGCCCGTCAACCGTCACGCGCTGCGCCTGGCCGACCTGACCGACCGCGAGCGCGAGATCCTCGTGCTGATCGGGCACGGACGCTCGAACTCCGAGATCGCCGCGGAGCTCTTCATCGCCGAGCAGACCGTCAAGAGCCATGTCAGCCGCATCTTCACGAAGCTCGATCTGCGCGATCGCGTGCAGGCGGTGATCCTCGCCTTCGACGCGGGACTGGTGGATCCCGCCGCCTGACCCCGTACCGGGGTAGGGGGTCGCTTTCGCTCCGCAGACGGATGCCGGGGGCACCTCCTTCTCGAGAGTCTTTCTCCAGTGGCGCTGACGCGCGCTGCGGAAAGGCCCGCCATGACGCTCGCCACGGCTCTCCTCGCTCCCCGGACCACGGTCGTCCGTCCCGTCGCTCCGACGCGCGACACGGCCGTCGACGTCGCCCGCGCGGCCTGTCTCGTCATCGTGGTGTTCCTGCACGCCATGATGGTCGGCGTCAGCAACCCGGGCGGGGCCGCGGTGTTCGAGAACACGATGATGACGTGGGAGTGGTTCCCGGCGGCGTCGTGGCTCGTGCAGGTCATGCCCTTGTTCTTCGTGCTCGGCGGGTTCTCGGCCTACACCGACTGGTCCAAGCGCCAGGCGGCCGGCATGACCGGCGGGGCCTACCTGCTCTCGCGCGTGCACCGTCTCGCCCTGCCGGCGCTCGGCGCCGTGGCGGCGACCGCGGTCTTCCTCGCGGCCATGACGCTCGCCGGGGTCGATCCCGCGTTCGTGGCCGAGGCGGGGTTCCGCATCAGTCAGCCGCTGTGGTTCCTCGGCGTGTACCTGCTCTGCACGACACTCGTCCCGGCCGCCGTCGCCATGCACCGCCGCGCACCCGT
>JBEVLS010000294.1:0-4552 GCA_040509015.1 Microbacterium sp. | reverse complement strand
AGTACCGCGGCGAGCACTGGGAGGTGTACGACGTGAAATACCTCTTCAACCGCATCTTCAAGCGCCTGTGGGCCGACGACCGCGACAGCGTCGTGCGCTTCAGCGAGAACCGCGGCGGCCCGATCTACCCCGCGCGGTCATGGAACGGCCAGTGGGACGCCCTCGACGACGAGAACTTCCTCTACATGGGCTGGGACTCGAAGTACATGCTGACGGCCGTCCAGGGCGTGCTCGACGAAGCCGGGATCGCACCGGAGGTGTTCGTGAAGTACTCCTACATCGGCGCCGCGATGTAGGAGGCCAGGCCACCTCGCGGCTGCACGGATCGAGCCGTGGAGGAGGGCGGGTGGGACGTGAACACGCGTCACCGCCGCGGCACGTCGGACGGACCCGTGGAAAGACGCGGCAACGCGGAGGAACGTGACGCGTGCAGAAGATCACCGCCGATATAGTGCGGGCATGGAATCTGAATCCGAGATGGGCCCCACGCGATATCGCATCTACATGATCCTCGGCCTCGTGACGTCCCTCGCGTTGGTGGGCGTGGGTGTCTGGGGAGTCATCGGAAGCAACGAACCGGTCCTCGGATGGGTCATGCTGGTCGCAGGCGTCGCGATCACGATCCTCTCGATTGTGCAGCTCCGTCGCGCATAGCTCGACCGGCGGTTGGCGCATGACCATCGGGCTCGAGTAGGGCGGGTGGGACTTGAACCCACGATCGTCGGGTTATGAGCCCGCTGCCTTAACCAGCTTGGCCACCGCCCCCTGTTCGGTGATCGAGCCTACCGGCAGGCGGGAGCGCCGTGCGCCGTCGCGATGTCGGTCGGCCGTCAGCGACGCGGCGGACGATCGTCGTCCACGGGCGGGTTCGGCCACACCTTCTGGACGGCTTCGGTGATGCGGACCGAGCCCGTTTTGGGAGCCGCTGGATCGACGGGATCGCTCCCCCGCTGGATCGGCAGCCCCTGGCTGTCGCTCACGACCTGCGGGTGGTTCTTGGCGAGGTCGTAGACGCCGATCACGGCGATGACGCCGGCGACGCCGAATCCGATGTAGGCCCAGAGCGGGGCGTTGGCGGCCTCGCCCAGCACCGTGAGTCCGATGACGATGGCGACGATCGGATCGATGACGGTGAGTCCGGCGATGACGAGGTCGGGCGGACCCGAGGAGTACGCGGACTGCACGAAGTAGGCCCCGATGGCGGCGACGATCAGCAGGGCGACGAGGCAGGCGACCGTGAGCCATTCGAAGTCGCCCGAGCCGATGCGGCTGAGCACGACCTTCGCGAGGGTCGCCACGAAGCCGTACATGACGCCGGCGCCGAGGATGTAGAAGAGCGCCGTCATGCGGTCGCGCAGCCACAGCCACAGCGCGCCGAACACGATCGTGACCGCCCCCAGGATGATGAGCACCGTGATGAGCTGGGAGTTCGACACGGGCTCGTCCGTGGCGACGAGGGCGGCGATCGTCACGAAGATGAAGATGCCGCCGACGCACTCGACGATCGCCCTGATCGATCGCTTGGTCGGCTTGTGACCGCTGATGCGCGCGTTGAGGAGCGTCGTGATGACGAGGGCGATCGCACCGAGCGGCTGCACGACGATCAGCGGGGCGAACGAGAGCGCACCCAGCTGGGCGGCGATCGCGAGCCCCAGCATCAGGGTGCCGATGACCCAGGACGGCCGGGTGAGCAGGCGACCGAGCTGTGCGCCGCTGAGTCCGCCGCTCGCCGTGCCGCCCGAGAGCGCCTCGACCTTGGTCACGCCACGGTGCTGGTACTGAGCGCCGAAAGACATGAACACCGCACCGATGAGCGCCAGCGGTATGCCGATGAGCAGGGCGGGGTTGTCGAACACGCCGACGAGCGCATCGCCCACGTCGCCGAGGTTGTCGATGTCGCCAGCCGCCCAGTTCACCACTCGACACTAACCGCCGATGCCGCTCGGTAGGCTCAAGGCGTGGCTGTTCTCCCGATTCGCATCATGGGCGATCCCGTCCTGCACGCTCCCGCTCCACCCGTCGACGAGGTCACGGACGAGATCCGCACCCTCGTCGCCGACATGCTCGAGACGATGGATGCCGCCCCCGGCGTCGGCCTCGCGGCGCCTCAGGTCGGGGTCGCGCTGCGCATCTACACCTACAACTACGCCGACGACGACGGCACCCCGTGGCGCGGGGTGATCATCAACCCCGACCTGTGGATGCGGCCGCTCGAGCCCGGCGCACCCGACCCCGACGAGGAGTCCGAGGGCTGCCTGTCGTTCCCCGGCGAGCGGTTCCCGCTGCGACGGTCCGAGTCAGTCCTCGTGACGGGCACCGACCTCGAGGGTGCACCTGTGCGCATCGAGGTCGACGGCTGGCGCGCGCGCATCATGCAGCACGAGTTCGACCACCTCGACGGCATCCTGTACGTCGACCGGCTGGACGACGGCGATTGGAAGACCGTGCAGAAGATCGCCCGCAAGCGCGGGTGGGGCAAGCCCGGTCAGTCCTGGACCCCCGGCATCGACGACCTCGAGGCCTGACGGCACCGATCAGCGGTGCCGACCCGGACTGCCACCGCGTCGGGTGAGACCGATCCGAAGGCTCCTCAGGACGAGCAGGAACCCGCCGAGGCCGAGCACCGCCCCGAGGAACGGAAGCAGCGGCACGTCGCCGGTGAGCAGGGGCCCGTCGCCGAAGACGAGGAGGATGACGGACGCCGCGACGAGCACGACGCCCACGAGAGTCGTGAGGAGCTGGCCCACGAGCCCGTCGACCCAGGACTTCTCCGCGGGCGAGTCGAACGGACGCACCCGGACCGACAGCGTGCCGCGCTCGAGTCCGGACGCGAGCGTCTCGATCCGACGTGGCGCGCGTCGAACGCCCTCGGCGGTGATGGCGGCGAACGTCTGCGCGGTGAGCGCGGCATCCTTGAACGACGCCATCCGCGTCGCATAGTGCGGCACCCTCGAGAGTCCTCGCTCCACCATGTGGTAGTCCGGAGCGATGCGCCGCAGCGTGCCCTCGAGCGAGCCGAGGGTGCGGAAGACGAGCATGAGGGCCGGCGGAAGCGCGAGACGGTGTCGGCGCAGGATGTCGATGAGCTGGGTGAACAGGCTGGCGTCCACCTCGACGCCGTGGACGCGGGTGAGGACGACGCCGATGTCGCGCTGAAGGGCCGCGGCGTCCAGCCCCTCGGCCGGCTCGCACAGCATCAGCACGACATCGGTGGCTCCCACGTCGTCCTCGTTCACGATCGCGAGCAGCATCGTCACCAGCAGTCGCCGCAGACTCTTCTCGAGGATGCCCACCGCACCGAAGTCGATGAGCCACACCTCGCCGTCGTCGGTCAGGATCAGGTTTCCCGGGTGCAGGTCGGCGTGGAAGACCCCGCGCAGCGCGATCTGCTCGAAGATCGAATCGACCAGCGCGTCGCAGACGGCGACGGCTTCTGGCGACCCGATGAACGTCGGATCGGCGACCCGGCCGAACGCCCGGCCCTCGACCCGCTCCTGGACGAGCATGCGCGACGTGCTGAACTCGGCGTACACCTGCGGCACGCGGATCGGAGACTCGGACTCGGACAGGGTCGAGCGCATGAGCGTCGTGTTCGACGCCTCGACGCGGTAGTCGAGCTCCTCGCGCAGGGCGTGCGCGAACGCCGCCGCCAGCGCGGCGGCGCCGTAGTCGCGTCCCCAGTCGGTGTGCGCTTCGGCGTCGGCGGCGAGGCGCTGGAGGATGTCGAGATCGACCGTCACCTGCTCGCGCGCGTGGGGGCGCTGGATCTTGACGACGACGGGCGTGCCGTCGACGAGGCGTGCGGCATGCACCTGTGCGACGGATGCCGCAGCGAGCGGCGTCTCGTCGATCTCACCGAAGACCTCGGGCAGCGGTCGCCGCAGCTCGGCCTCGATCGCCGCGCGCGCGTCCGGCCACGGAATGGGTGCGACGTCCATCTGCAGTGAGGCGAACGCATCGGTGTACTCGTGCGGCAGCATGTCGTCGCGAGTCGAGAGCACCTGGCCGAGCTTGACGAAGGTCACCCCCGCCTCACTCATCGCCGCGACGACCTCGGTCGGCAGAGCGGGCGCCTCACCGCGACGCTGGGCCCTGCGGAACGCGAGTCCCCTGCGCGAGAGCATCCGCACGATCCTGGCGTATCGGCGACGGCGGTCGCGCCGCGCGAAGGCGTCCTTCATCGCCGGATACGGATTCCACCAGCGAGCCGGCCACACGACGTCCAACGTCACCAGCGCGGCGACGACGATCGCGAAGACCCAGCCGAGCGTCAGCACGAGGAACATCACCGCGACCGGCCCCGCCACAGCCAGGCGGCCGTCGACGATCACGTCGCTGCGCTCGAGGGCCCACAGCACGAGCGGCGCGCAGAGGGCGAACACGACGAACCCCGTGACGATCCCCCGCACCCACGCCACCGGGGCGTCCAGCACGCGTCCCGCCACCCACGAGCCCGCCGCGGCGAACACGAGGGCGATCGCCACTCCGATGAACCATTCCCCCATGCGGCGTCCTCCCGAGCGTCGATGTCTGTCCGCCCATCCTGCCGCAC
>JBEVLS010000293.1:0-3976 GCA_040509015.1 Microbacterium sp. | reverse complement strand
GTACTCGGCCGTTGTGCTGCCGAATGCGAATTCGCGCACGGTGCCGCCGCAGACGGGGCAGGCCTCACCGGCGCGTCCGTGGACGCGCATGGACGCGACCTTCGCCGCCTTGAGCTGATCGAGCGGAATGCCGCGCCGCGCGGCGATCGCGTCGCGGAGGATCGATGTGGTCGCCGTGAACAGGCGCTCGCGCTCGTCCGCGGAGAGGTCGGCGGCCCGCACGACGGGCGAGAGCTTCGCCGCGTGCAGGATCTCGTCGGAGTAGGCGTTGCCGATTCCGGCGAGCGACTCCTGCTCCTGCAGGACGGCCTTGAGCTGCTTGCGACGCCCGACGATGACCGCGTCGAGGTCGGCCCGGGAGAACCCGGGGTCGGCGGGGTCGGCGCCGAGCTTCGCGACGGCCGGGACGTCGCGGGGATCATCTGTCACCGTGAGCCCGAGCGAGACCCACGCGCCGGCGTCGGTGAGATCGAGCCGCGCGCCGTCGTCGAGCGCGATGGTCGCGAGCGAGGGCGGCGCGTCGTCGCCCGGGACCGGCTCGGCGCCGGGCTCGGTCCATCTCGCCCAGCCGTGGCGGCCGAGCGCGATGCCGAAGTGGGCGTCGCCCACGGCGAGGTCGACGTGCTTGCCGAAACGACTCGCTCCGGTGATCTCTTCGCCGACGAGTCCCGACGGCGGCCGTGCGCGCGTCTTGACCGTGCGGAACTCGAGCACGTCGACGTCGGCGATCCTGCGACCGACCGCGTGCTCGCCGAGGAAGTCGACGAGGGCCTGGACTTCGGGCGACTCTGGCATAGCGCCATCCTGCCATCGGCCGACGACAGGGCGAAGGCTCAGTCCAGCGGCTTGCGCAGGTAGATCTCGGCGATGCCGTCACCCTGCTCGACGCGCTCGGCTTCGCGGTATCCCAGGTGCTCGTAGAGGGCGATGTTGGCCTCGCTGAACGATCCCGTGAAGAGCTCCGCCTCGCGGCATCCGGCATCGCGGCCGCGCTTCTCGACGGCATCGAGCAGGTCGGTGCCTATCCCGTCGCCCTGCTGATCGGGGGCGATCGCGATGCGGCCGACGAGCAGAAGGTCGCCCGCCGCCCGGGCACGCGCCGCGCCGACGATGCGCTCGTCGATGACGGCGACGCATCCGAGGTTCTCGTCGAGCTCCGCGGCGAGGGATTCGAGACTCTGCGTGAGGGCGGGCATGTCCGGATCGCCGTAGATCAGCGCCTCCTGCACGAACGCGGCGCGTTGGAGGGTCAGTACCTGACCGGCGTCGGTCGCGGCGATCGGCCGGATGCGGATGTCGTCGCTCACGGCTTCGAGACTACGCGCCGGCGTCGTGACCGGCCGTGTGGTGCGGAGGGTGCGTGCGCTCGAGGGCCGCCCCCTCCACGTCCACGTTCGGGATGACCCGATCGAGCCAGCGCGGCAGCCACCACGCGGAGCGGCCGAGCAGGTGCATGATCGCCGGCATCAGCACGATCCGCACGAGGAACGCGTCCAGCAGCACACCCAGCGCGAGCCCGAAGCCGAGTGACTTGATGATCGTGGACTCGGACGTGATGAAGCCCGAGAACACCGCGATCATGATGAGCCCCGCTGCGATGACGACGCTGCGGCCCGCGCGGAAGCCCTGCGCCACGGCGAGTCTCGCGGGCGAGCCGTGCACATACGCCTCTCGCATGCCGGTGGCGAGGAAGAGCTGGTAGTCCATCGCCAGGCCGAAGAGGATGCCGACCAGGATCACCGGCAGGAAGCTCAGCACCGGGCCGGTGCTGTGGATGCCGAAGAGCTCGGCCCCCCAGCCCCACTGGAACACCGCGGTGATCGCCCCGAAGGTCGCGAACAGCGACAGGATGAAGCCGCCCGTGGCGATGATCGGCACGAGCAGCGAGCGGAACACCATCACCATGATGAGGAACGACAGTCCGACGACGACGGCGAGGTAGAGCGGGAGGACGCCCTGGAGCGCTTCGGAGATGTCGATGTTGATCGCCGCCTGGCCCGCGACGCCCAGCGGCTCGCCGGAGACGTCGATGGCGCGGAGCTCCCGCACGAGAGCGTCGGTCGACTCGCTCGTGGGCCCCTCGACCGGGACCACCTGGAACGCCGCGAGCTCGCCGTCGCCGGAGACCGCGATCGGCGCCACCGCGACGACGTCGTCGAGACCGGCGAGCACGCGACCGACGTCGAGCTGCTGCTCGAGGATCTCGTCGTCGTCGAGACCCGACGGGAGTTCGGCGGTGACCAGCAGCGGGCCCGTCGCGCCCTCGCCGAACGCCGCCGCGGTCGTGGTGAACGCCTGGTACGAGGATGATTCCGCGGGCTCGGATGCGCCGTCGGGAAGGCCGAGCCGCATCGACAGCGAAGGCACGGCGACGACGAGCAGCGCGACGATCGCCACGAGCGCCGTGACGACGGCGCGTGCCGTGGACATCGGGCGGACGGGCTTGGGCGCCTTCTCGGGGGCGGCGATCCGCGCCCGAGCGCGGCGCGACAGCAGGCGCTCGCCCGCGAGCCCGAGGAGCGCCGGGGTGAGCGAGATCGCGATGAGCACCGCGACGGCGACGCTGACGCCGCCCACCGTGCCCATGAGACCGAGGAAGGGGATGCCGGTGACGTTGAGCGCGAACAGGGCGATGATGACGGTCGCCCCGGCGAATACGACGGCATTGCCGGCGGTGCCGTTCGCGAGCGCGATCGAGTCGCGCAGCTCGACGCCCTGCAGCAGCTGTTTGCGGTGCCGGTAGATGATGAAGAGCGAATAGTCGATGCCGACCGCGAGCCCGAGCATGACGCCCAGCACCGGAGTGACCGACGCCATCTGCACGACCCCCGAGAACGCGAGCGTGCTGAGCGCGCCGACGGCGACGCCGACGATCGCCGTCACGATCGGGAAGGCCGCCGCCAGGAGCGATCCGAGCATGACGACGAGGACGACACCGGCGATCACGACGCCGACGACCTCGCCCACCCCCAGGATCTGCGGGACGCCCTGCGAGATCTCGGTCGAGAACGACACCTCGACACCCTCCACGGGCTCGGACTCGAAGTGCTCGATGACGGCCTGCTTCGACTCCTCCTGCAGTTCGAGGCGGGGTTCTGAGAACGCCACGTTG
The DNA here is from genome assembly GCA_040509015.1 of Microbacterium sp. Taxonomy (GTDB): domain Bacteria; phylum Actinomycetota; class Actinomycetes; order Actinomycetales; family Microbacteriaceae; genus Microbacterium. The sequence continues at coordinate 864 of JBEVLS010000293.1, read as the reverse complement.
ACCAGGGCGGTCGAGCCGTCCTCCGAGACGACCCGGATGCCGTCGGCGAGGCTGAGCAGCTCCGCACCGAGCTCCAGCTGGGGCTCGCCGTCGTCGAGCTCGGTGCGCGCGGCGTCGAGGCGCGCCTGCCCTTCGGCGATCGTGGCGCGCTGCGCGTCGAGCTGCGCCTGACCGGCATCGAGCTGCGTCGTCGGGAAGCCGGCCGCCTCGGCCTGAGTACGCGCGGCGTCGAGCTGCGCCTGCGCGGCTTCGAGCTGCGCCGCGCCCGCGTCGAGCTGCGCCTGTCCGTCCTCGAGCTGGGCGCGGCCGTCCGCGATCTGCTGACGCCCGTCCTCGATCTCGGCGAGCCGGTCGGCGCGCTCCTGCTCGGTCGCGAAGGGATCGATGACGTCGGTGACGTCGGGGAGGCCGTCGGCATCGGCGACGAGGCCGCTGATCGCGGCTCGCTGGGCGTCGGTGAGCTCCGAGCCGTCGGCGGTCGCGAAGACGACGGTGCCGGCCGCTCCCCCGTACTCGGGGAGCTTGTCCTCGAGTTCCTCGATCACCGCTCCGGACGCGGTGTTCGGCACGTCGAAGCTGGACGTGAGGCCCCCGAAGCCGATGAGGAACCCGCCCACCGCGAGGGCGATGATAACGACCCACGCCGATATCACGGTCCATGCGCGTCGGGCTGCGAAGCCTCCCAGTCGGTACAGCAGCTCGGCCACGCGGCATCCCTTCGATCGACCCTCTAGATGATACGCACCGTCTCGTCTGTCGCCGACCGATCTAGGATGAGGCGATGAGCCAGCGACGGACGGGACCCGTGCGCAGCGAGGCCGTCCGCATCGCGATCCTCGAAGCGACCGCGCGCCAGTTCGCCGC
>JBEVLS010000292.1:0-4306 GCA_040509015.1 Microbacterium sp. | reverse complement strand
GTCGCCGCCTTCGGCCGCTTGCGCTCCTCGACGCCGGCGCACCACGGCGGACTCATCGTGTCGGGCGTGCACGCCCTCGCGAGCGCGAGCCCGGAGCGGTTCCTCGAGGTCGCGGACGGCCTCGTCCGCACCCGGCCGATCAAGGGCACGCGCCCGCGGGGGAGCGACGAGGTGTCGGATGCCGCGCTCGCCCGCGACCTGCGCGAGAGCGAGAAGGAGCGCGCCGAGAACGTCATGATCGTCGACCTCATGCGCAATGACCTGTCGCGCGTGTGCGTGGCGGGCACCGTCGGGGTGGACGCGCTCCTCGAGATCGAGTCGTATCCCGCCGTACACCAGCTCGTGAGCACCGTCTCGGGGCGGCTCGAGCAGGGCACGACCGTCGGCGACCTGCTCGACGCGACCTTCCCCGCCGGGAGCATGACCGGCGCGCCGAAGCTGTCGGCGATGACGATCCTGCACGATCTCGAGCGCGGTCCGCGCGGCGTGTTCGCGGGCGCGTTCGGCTGGGTCGGCGCGGACGGGGCTCTCGACCTCGCGATGGTGATCCGCTCGATCGTCGTGCACCCCGGCGGGGCCTATGTCGGCGCAGGCGGAGGGATCACGTGGAGATCGGATGCCGCGGCCGAGGTCGCCGAGGTCGGCATCAAGGCGCGCGGGCCTCTCGCCGCGATCGGCGGGGAGCTGCCGTCCGGCTGGTGAACCCGCCGTTCCGGTAGCCTGGAGGATGGCGCCCGCGCGCTTTCCCGGCATCCCACGATTGGTTCTTCTCCGTGAGTCAGACTCTGCCCCCCGACACCTCCGCGCATTCCGAGGGCGGGTACGACGCGCACGCCGTGCAGCAGAAGTGGCAGGCGCGCTGGGCAGAGGCCGATCCGTTCCGCGCCGGGGGCGACGGCGACTCACGACCGCGCAAGTTCGTGCTGGGCATGTTCCCCTACCCGTCCGGCGACCTGCACATGGGCCACGCCGAGAGCTACGCGTACGTCGACATCGTGGCGCGCTTCTGGCGGCACCGCGGCTACAACGTCCTCAACCCGATCGGGTGGGACTCCTTCGGCCTCCCGGCCGAGAACGCCGCGATCCAGCGCGGGGCGGACCCCCGCGAGTGGACGTACGCGAACATCGATCAGCACAAGAAGAGCTTCCGCGAGTACGGATCGTCGTACGACTGGTCGCGGATCCTGCACACGAGCGACCCCGATTACTACCACTGGAACCAGTGGCTCTTCCAGAAGCTGTACGAGCGCGATCTGGCGTACCGCAAGGAGAGCCCGGTCAACTGGTGCCCGAACGACCAGACCGTGCTCGCCAACGAGCAGGTCGTCGACGGACACTGCGAGCGATGCGGCGCCGAGGTCGTGAAGAAGAAGCTCACGCAGTGGTACTTCAAGATCACCGATTACGCCGACCGACTGCTCGACGACCTCAACCAGCTCGAGGGCTTCTGGCCGCAGAAGGTCATCCGGATGCAGCGCAACTGGATCGGCCGCTCGGTGGGCGCCGACATCGAGTTCGAGATCGAGGGGCGCGACGAGCGCGTCACGGTGTTCTCGACGCGTCCCGACACGCTGCACGGCGCGACGTTCTTCGTCGTGGCTCCCGACAGCGACCTGGCCGCCGAGCTCGCCGCCGGCGCGGACGCCGATGTGCGCATGCGCTTCCAGGACTACCTCGACGAGGTCGGCAAGCAGACCGAGATCGAGCGTCAGAGCACCGACCGCCCCAAGACGGGCGTCTTCCTCGGGCGTTACGCGATCAACCCGATCAACGGCGAGCGGCTGCCCGTGTGGGCAGCGGACTACGTCCTGGCCGACTACGGCCACGGCGCGGTGATGGCCGTGCCCGCGCACGACCAGCGCGACCTCGACTTCGCCCGCGCGTTCGATCTTCCCGTCAAGGTGGTGGTCGACACGACCGCCCCGATCACGGGCGCCATCCCCGTGATCGAGCTGGACGAGAACGGCGATCCGATCGATCCCGGAGCCGGCGACGACGCGCTCGACACGATCGATCCCGCCAAGACGGGCGTGGCGCTCACCGGCGAAGGCCGCATGATCAATTCGGGTTCGCTCGACGGGCTCTCCAAGCGCAACGCCATCGCGCGCATGATCGATCAGCTGCAGGCCAAGGGCGTCGGCCGCGCGTCGAAGTCCTATCGCCTGCGCGACTGGCTCATCTCGCGGCAGCGCTTCTGGGGCACGCCGATCCCGATGATCCACACGCAGGATGGCCGTATCGTGCCCGTGCCCGAGGATCAGCTGCCGCTGACGCTCCCCGACGCGCAGGGACTCGACCTCACGCCCAAGGGCACGTCGCCGCTCGGCGGTGCGACGGAGTGGATCGAGACGGTCGACCCCGAGACCGGCGAGCCCGCCCTCCGCGACGCCGACACGATGGACACGTTCGTCGACAGCTCGTGGTACTTCCTGCGCTTCCTCAACCCGGGCGACCCCACCCAGGCGTTCTCGCCCCGCGAGGCCGACAAGTGGGCGCCGGTCGACTCGTACATCGGCGGCGTCGAGCACGCGATCCTGCACCTGCTGTACGCGCGCTTCATCACGAAGGTCCTCTTCGACATGGGACTCGTCGAATTCACCGAGCCCTTCTCGAGCCTCATCAACCAGGGCATGGTGCTGCTCGACGGCTCCAAGATGTCGAAGTCCAAGGGCAACCTCGTCGAGTTCGCCGCGAGCATGGTCGACCCCGGTGCCGACGTCGTGCGTACGGCCATCGCGTTCGCCGGTCCCGTCGAGGACGACATCAACTGGGAGGACGTCTCGACGACGGGCGCGGCGAAGTTCCTCGCCCGCGCGATGCGCGTCGCACAGGACGTCACGAGCGAGCCCGACGTCATCTGGGCCGAGGGCGACACGGCTCTGCGCCGTGTGACCCACCGGCTCCTGGCCGAGGCTCCGGGCCTGGTCGAGCAGACGAAGTTCAACGTCGTGGTCGCCCGCCTCATGGAGCTCGTCAACGCGACCCGCAAGGTGATCGACTCCGGCGCAGGCCCCGCCGACCCCGCCGTGCGCGAGGCGGCCGAGGCCGTCACGATGATCCTCGACCTCTTCGCGCCCCACACGGCGGAGGAGATGTGGGAGATCCTCGGCTACGAGCCGTTCGTGGGGCTGGTGACCTGGCGTCAGGCCGACCCGACGCTGCTGGTCGAAGACACGGTCAAGATCGCCGTGCAGATCGACGGCAAGGTCCGCGCGACGCTCGAGGTCCCCGCCCGGATCGGCGCCGCCGAGCTCGAGCAGCTCGCGCGCGACGATGAGCGCGTCATCCGCTCGCTGGGCGACCGCGAGATCGTCCGCGCGATCGTTCGTCCGCCGAAGGTCGTGAGCTTCAGCACGCGCTGAGTGGCTCCTCCCCAGGCCGCCGTCATCGGCGACGCTCCCGAATCCGCCCGAGGGCGCTGACGGACCCCCGCGCGCGCTCCTAGCGTGGGCGCGTGACATCCGACGCCCCCGCCTCCGCCTCGGGACGGCGGCGTCTGGGGCTCGGGGCCGCGATCGTGGTGGTGATCGTCGCACTGGCGATCACCGTCGGGATCGGCATCCTCCGCGGTGCGACGGCGCCCGTCGAGTCCGTCACGATCGACGCGTCGACCGAGGTCCCGGATGCCGCAGCCCCGGCATCCGTCTACGTGCACGTCTCGGGCGCCGTGACGACGCCGGGGCTCTACGTGCTCGACTCCGCTTCGCGGGTCGTCGACGCGATCGCGGCCGCCGGGGGATTCGCCGAGGGAGCCGACGAATCCGCCGTGAACCTCGCCCGCACGCTCGGCGACGGAGAGCAGCTGCACGTCCCCGTCGTCGGCGAGACGCCCGCAGCGACGGGTGCGGGTCCCGCCGTCGACGGCCGGGTCAACCTCAACACCGCCGACGTGGCGGCACTCGACACGCTCCCGCGCATCGGCGAGGCGATGGCGCAGCGCATCATCGACTGGCGCGACGAGAACGGCCGGTTCACGAGCGTCGAGGACCTTCTCGCGGTGCCCGGCATCGGCGACAAGATGCTCGAGTCCCTCCGCGACCTCGTGACGGTCTGACGTGTCGACCCACGGTCGGCTGCGGCTGATCCCCGTGGTCGCCGTCGCCTGGACGACGGCGTTCGCGACCACGATGGTGCCGGATGCCGCGCCCGCCGTCGCGTGCTCTCTGTGGCTGCTCGCGTGCGCGACGCTCGTGGTCGCGGCGTACCGGCCCGCGCGTCGTATGCGGCTGGTCGTGGCCGTCCTGGCCTTCTCCCTCGCCGCAGGGGGTGCCGTGGCATCCCACGTCGCCTTCGCCCAGCCGGTGCG
>JBEVLS010000291.1:0-4427 GCA_040509015.1 Microbacterium sp. | reverse complement strand
CGCGGGTCGAAGCCGCGCGGCATCCGTCGTTGTCGTTCCGGGTCAGGCGTCGGCGGACTCTCCCGGGGCCAGCTCGAGGAACTCGCCGCCGCCCTGCTCGGTCGCCCATTTGAGGCGCGCGCGATGCATCGTGAGGCCCGCGACCGACAGCGTCATGTCGTGGGTGCCGAAGGCGCGGCGCGGCGCGACGGCGAGGACGAAGTCCATCGCGTCGCCCACCTTGAGCCACGGTGCGCCGATCGGCGCCGCGAGGAGCCCCACGTCGACGCCCTTGGGCACCGCGTAGGAGTCGCCGGGGTAGTAGACCGTGTCGTTGACCAGCACGCCCACGTTGTCGATCACGGGGATGGATTCGTGGATGACCGCGTGCGTCCCGCCGAAGAACCTGAGGGTGAACGGCTCCACCGTCACCGTGTCTCCGGGAGCCACGACACGGATGCCGTATCCGGGAGCGGCCTTCGCGACGCCCTCCGGTCCGTAGATCGGCACGTCCGGTGCGCCCTTGCGGATCCGGTCGAGGTGATCGCTCGTCCAGTGATCGGGGTGCTCGTGGGTCAGCACGACGGCGACGACGCTCGAGAGGTCTTCCAGGGGGAGGGTGAACGACCCCGGATCGACGAGCAGGGCCCGCCCCTCGAGGTCGATCCTGAGGGCGGCGTGCTCGAATTTGGTGACTCGCATGAGACCGAGTCAACCCGCGAGCGATGCTCCCGGGCAAGGGTGCGCGGGGATCCGGCCTCGATTTGGTCGGGACGCCGCGGACGTGGCATAATCGAACGGTTGTCGCGAACGGCCCCATCGTATAGCGGCCTAGTACGCCGCCCTCTCACGGCGGTAACGCGGGTTCGAATCCCGCTGGGGTCACCAACGCAAAATCCTCCGGTTCACCGGGGGATTTTTGCGTTGCACGGAGGATGATGGGAGCGGTTTCACACGAGCCGCCCCCGGCGGCCCCGTCCCTCGCTATCATCGGGAACCTGGACCGCAACGCACGACAGGGCAGGCGATGACCCCCGAAGAAATCGATCCCACGGCCCCTCCTTCCGGGAAGGGCTGCGTCGAGTGCGACCAGGATGGCGGCTGGTGGGTGCACCTGCGCCGCTGCGCCGTCTGCGGACACATCGGATGCTGCGATCAGTCGCCCGAGCGCCACGCGACCGCGCACTTCCATGCGTCCGGCCACCGGTACATGCGCACGTTCGAGCCCGGCGAGTCCTGGTTCTGGGACTACGTCGACGAGAAGTTCATCATCGGCCCCGCGCTCGCCCCGCCCCTGTCGCACCCGGACGACCAACCCGTGCCCGGGCCTGCGGACCGCCTCCCGCACAACTGGCGCGATCTGATCGAGAGCTGACGCGTGACCGAGATCACCCTCACCCGCCGACCCGAGCCGGAGCCGGCGAACGACAGGTCGAACGAACGCAAGCCGTCGATCGCCGCGCGCATCCGCGCGATGGGCCAGCCCCGCATCGGCGCGCTGCTCCTGCTCCTGGCCACGGTCGTCGCGATCGTCTGGGCGAATGCCGCGATGGGATCGTACGAGGCGTTCTGGGAGACCCACCTGACCTTCGGCGTGGGCGACCTGCAGCTGGACTTCACCCTGCACGCCCTCGTCAACGACGCGCTCATGGCGATCTTCTTCTTCACCGTCGGCCTCGAGGTCAGGCGCGAGTTCGCGATCGGCGAGCTGACGAGCTGGAAGCGGGCGATGGTGCCCGTCGTGGCCGCCGTCGCGGGACTCGCGCTGCCCGCGCTGCTGTTCTTCCTCGTGGCGCAGGGCTCGGGCAACGAGGCCGCGTGGGGGATCGTCATCTCCACCGACACCGCTTTCCTGGTCGGCGCGCTGGCACTCATCGGCCCGCGCGTGCCGGGGCGCCTGCGGGTCTTCCTCCTCGCGCTGGCGGTCGTCGACGACATCGGCGCGCTGTCGATCATCGCCCTCGTCTACACCGAGAACTTCAACCCCATGCCGCTCATCGTCGCCGCGGTGGGCCTGGCCGGCGTCTACGCGACGCGCTACCTGCGCAGCGGACGCGGTCCGGTCTATGCGACCCTGGCGATCGTCGTCTGGCTCGCGTTCCTCGCCTCGGGCGTGCACCCGACTCTCGCCGGCGTCGCGATCGCGCTCCTCGTTCCGGTCTACCGACCCGATCGTCGTGACGTGGAGCACGCGCTCGAGCTCGCGCGCACGTTCCGGCAGTCGCCCAACAGCGAGTACGCGCGTGCGGCGGCCAACAGCCTGCGGGAGTCGATCTCGATCAACGAGCGCCTGCAGTCCGCCTACGCGCCGTACGTCGCCTACGTCATCCTTCCGCTGTTCGCCCTCGCGAACGCGGGCGTCGAGATCAGTCCCGAGATCCTCGCCGCCGCGGCGCAGTCGTCGCTCACGTGGGGGATCATCGTGGGTCTCGTCGTCGGCAAGCTGCTGGGTGTCTTCGGCTCCAGCGCGATCATGAAGCTGCTGCGCGTGGGCGAGTTCGGACCGGGTCTGACCCTCGACCGTCTCGCGGGGGGCGGGGCGCTGTGCGGCATCGGGTTCACGATCTCGCTGTTCATCGTCGACCTCGCGATCGACGACCCCGCCGCGCAGAACGAAGCGCGCGTCGGCGTGCTGGCGGCATCCGTCATCGCGCTCGTCGTCGCGACGATCATCTTCCGCATCTCCGACGCCGTGCGACCCGATGTGCGCTCGGGGCAGACGCTCGCCCGCCCGGTCGATTCGAGACGCGATCATGTGTTCGGCTCCGACGACGCGCCCTTCACGATCGTCGAGTACGGCGACTTCCAGTGCGGGTTCTGCCTCAAGGCGACGGGGTCGATCCAAGAGGTCAAGGAGCAGCTGGGGGACCGGCTGCGCTACGTCTGGCGACACGCACCGCTCACCCAGGCGCATCCGAATGCGCTGGCCGGCGCCGAGGCGGCGGAGGCGGCATCGCTGCAGGGGAAGTTCTTCGAGTTCGAGCGCGGGCTCTTCTCGGACCAGGACAACCAGCGTCCCTCCGACATCGTGCGGCTCGCGCGAGACCTGGGACTGGACGTCGCGAAGTTCGAGCGAGACCTCTCCTCGCCCGACGTCACGGGTCGCGTCCAGGACGACATGCTGGATGCCGAGGCCATGGGCATCACGTCGGTTCCCACGCTCTTCATCAACGGCCGGCGCCACACAGGACCCTACGACTCCCAGTCCCTCATCCGCGCACTCGAGGAATCCGCCGAAACCGACCCGCGCACGGCCTCGGCTCACTAACCTGATCTCGATGGACACACCGCAGCTCGACACCGTGCAGTCGCCCCCGCTCACCGACGATCAGTGGAAGCGCCTCCTCGTCTTCGGGACGCCTCAGGAGGTCGCCGCGGGGGAGTACATCTTCCGCTCGGGAGAGCGCGACTACCCGCTCATCCTGGTGGAGGAGGGCGAGGTCGAGATCGTCCGCGATGCGCTGAAGTGGATGGGCGAGGAGGTGCTCGCCCGGATGGGCCCCGGCAAGTTCGTCGGAGAGCTCGGGCTGCTCAACGGACAGAGCGCGTTCCTGTCGGCGCGCGCCGCGACCGACATGCGGATCCGGCGCGTGGAGCGCGCTGATCTGCGTCACCTCATGGCCGAGGACGACGAGTTGTCCGACATCGTGCTGCACGCGCTCTGGGCTCGTCGCGAGGCACTGCGCAAGGGCTCGGCCGCCATGACCCTCAAGTTCCTGGGCACCCGCACCTCGAGCGACATGCTCGCGCTGCGGCGCTTCGCGGAGCGCCTCGACCTCGTGCACAAGGCCGTCGATTTCGACCCCGCCGAGATGTCGTCCGTCCCCGGTCACGACTACACCGTCGACGACCTCCCGATCGCGTTCATCCAGGGCGAGCCGATACCCCGGGCGACGCCCGGCATCGTCGCCGAGCGTCTCGGACTCAGCTATCAGTCCCAGGAGAACGAGGTCGTCGATCTCGTCGTGGTCGGAGGCGGACCCGCGGGGCTCGCCGCCGCCATCTACGGAGCCTCGGAAGGTCTCAGCACCGTTCTGCTGGACGCGGTGGCGCCCGGAGGGCAGGCAGCCGCCACCTCGCGGATCGAGAATTTCCTCGGATTCCCGTTCGGCGTCGCCGGCGGCGACCTCATCGGACAGGCGTCGCTGCAGGCTCTGAAATTCGGCGTGCGCGTGTACGCACCGTGCGAGGCCGTCGCGCTCGAACCCGGTGCGGACGAGCTGGGCATCACGCTCGCGGACGGTCGCGTGATCCGGGCGCGCACGGCGATCGTCACCTCCGGCGCGGCGTACCGACGCCTGGACCTCGATCGCTGGAGCGACTTCGAGCGCGCAGGCATCTACTACGCCGCGACACAGCTTGAACTGCGTCAGGTGACGGACTCGCCGGTCGTGGTCGTGGGCGGGGCGAATTCTGCGGGGCAGGCCTCGCTGTATCTCGCGTCGCAC
>JBEVLS010000290.1:0-3966 GCA_040509015.1 Microbacterium sp. | reverse complement strand
CGGCGTTCTCGGACTGTTTCTCGCCGGCGTGCCCGCCGTCGGGGGGGGGGGGGGTCGGGCCGCCGAACGGATGGGTGCCGTTGTAGCCGACCGTCCACTGGCCGAAGGAGAAGTTGTCGTCGGGGGTGGGGGTGGGCATGGTGCTCCTGTTCGGCGGTGAACTAATTGTTGTGAACAACAACCTATCGCATGACGGATGCCGCGCCAACCCCTACAGTGAAGGTCATGGCCGGATCGATCAGCACCGCGGCGGGGGTGCGTCAGCGCAACCTCGCCCGGCTCCTGCGACTCGTGCACGTCGACGGCCCGCTGTCGCGTGCGGCCCTCACGGAGACGACCGGACTCAACCGCTCGACGATCGCCGACCTCGTGGCCGAACTCGTGCGCGAGGGCCTCGTCGAGGAGCGGGCACCCGATCCGTCGCGACGCGTCGGCCGCCCCTCCCCCGTCGTCGGCGTCGCCCCCGGCGTGCTCGCGATCGCGGTCAACCCCGAGGTCGACGCCGTCACGATCGCCGCGGTCGGGCTCGACCGCGGCATCCGACTCCGCGAGCGCATCGACGTCGATCATCTGGTCACGCCCGAAGAGACCGCGGCGCTGGTCGCCGAGCGCATCGCGCGCTGGCGATCCGGACCCCTCGCCGATACCCGCCTCGTCGCCGTCGGCCTCGCCGTGCCGGGGCTCGTGCGCGCTGCGGACGGTCTCGTACGCGACGCCCCGCACCTGGGCTGGAGCGACGCGCCCCTGCGCGACCTCGTCGAAGAGGCGACGGCGCTCCCCTCCGTGGTCGGCAACGACGCCGGCCTCGGCGCGCTGGCCGAGCACCTCTTCGGCGCCGCGCGCGGCGTCGACGACGTGGTCTACCTCAACGGCGGAGCGAGCGGCATCGGCGGCGGCCTGATCGTGGGCGGAAGGCCGGTGGGCGGCTCAGGAGGCTACGCGGGCGAATTCGGACAGAACCGGCCCGGAATAGCCGCGGACTCCGACCGCCGCGCACAGGGCGGGGTGCTCGAGGACGAGGTCAGCCGGGCGCGCCTCCTCGACGTCGCGGGCCTGACCGCCGCCGACGAGCCGACCCTCGCCGCTGCCCTCTCGACCTCGGGCGCGCCGGCGGTGGCCGCCGAGATCGCGCGGCAGCGCAGCATCCTGTCGACCGCCCTGGCCAATGCCGTCAACGTCCTGAACCCCTCGGTCATCGTGCTCGGCGGGTTCCTCGCGACCCTCGCCGACCACGATCCGGACGGGCTGGCGGACGCCGTGGCCGCGCAGGCCATGCCCGCCAACATGGAGGGGCTCGCCATCCGGGTCGCATCCCTGGCCGAGGACCGCCTGCTCATCGGCGCCGCGGAGGTCGCATTCGCCTCGCTGCTGCAGGACCCATCGGCCGCCTGACCCTCAGCGGGGCTTGGGCGGCGCCGTGGTCGCGCGCGCGATGAGCCTGGTCGCCAGCAGCACGTGGGTCTCCGCGGGCGGCCTTCCCGAGACGAGGCCCGCCACCATCTCGGCGGCGATCGCCCCGAGCCGCCCCATCGGCTGACGCACCGTCGTGAGCGCCGGAACCGAGCGGGACGCCTCGGGGATGTCGTCGAAGCCGACGACGGACAGGTCGTCGGGCACGTGCATGCCCCTGCCCGCGGCGACATCGAGCACCGCGATCGCCGACAGGTCGTTCGCGGCGAAGACCGCCGTCGGCGGATCGGACCGCGACAGGAGCGTGGCGGCGGCGGCGAGGGCTGCGTGCTCGTCGTAGCGGCCGATCTCCACCAGAGTCGGATCGAAGAGGATGCCGGCATCGGCGAGGGCCCGGCGGTAGCCCGCCTCGCGGAGTCCTGCGGAGCGCAGGTCGGGGCGGCCGGCGAGGAAGCCGATGCGCCGGTGCCCGAGTTCGACGAGATAGCGGGTGGCCTGGAGGGCTCCGCCGAAGCTGTCGGATTCCACGGTCGGAAGGTCCGCCCGCCCCGTGTGCGGGTCGATCGCGACGATCGGGATGTCGGCCGACGCGCTCACGACGGTGGGGGTGACCATGATCGCGGCATCGATGAGGGTGCCCGACAGCCGCTGCAGCGATCGCTTCTCCCAGCCCTCCGATGTGAGCGGGCTCGACCCGCTGTAGGCGAGGAGGTCGTACGGCGAATCGCGCAGCGCGGCCCCGACGCCCTTGAGGATCTCGGCGCTGAACGGCTCGAATGCGGGGACGAGCACGCCGATGACGCCGGTCCGACGCGAGCGCATGCTGCTCGCGACGAGGCTGGACTCGTAGCCCAGCCTCTCGACCTCTGCCAGCACGCGCGCGACCGTGGCCTCGGCCACCCCGTACCTGCCGTTCACCGCCTTCGACACGGTCGCCACAGACACCCCGGCCGCCTGGGCCACGTCGTGGATCGTCGTCCGTCTGCTCATGATGTGGCGACTGTAGCGGGTGGAAACCGTTTTCGAAAACGTTTGACGACTCGGCGACGCCTTGCGACACTGACCGGGATCCGGCCTCGACCCCCGGAGGCGGGCCACGGCAAGCGCCCGCCGCGACATCCCCCGCAGCTCCGTGAGCGAGCTGCGAACTCAATGAAGAGAACGGAAATCACATGAATGGCAAGAAGCTCCTCGCGGGTTCTGCCGTCCTTCTCGCCGGCGCGCTCGTCCTGAGCGGCTGCGCCGGCGGCGGCGACGGAGGCGGATCGGACGGCGACGTCACGATGACGTTCTGGCACAACTCGACGACCGGCCCCGGGAAGCAGTACTGGGAAGACACCGTCGCGGCTTTCGAAGAGGCCAACCCCGGTGTCACGATCGACGTGCAGTCCGTGCAGAACGAAGAGATGGACGGCAAGCTCCAGACCGCCCTGAACTCCGGCGACGCCCCCGACATCTTCATGGCGCGCGGCGGCGGCAAGCTCGCCGACGTGGTGACCGCGGGTCAGGTCATGGACCTCACGAGCGGAGTGACCGACGAGACCACCGCCGCACTCGGCGGCGTGCTGTCGGCGTTCGAGATCGACGACAAGATCTACGGCATCCCCACCGCCGTGCTGCCGTCCGGCATCTTCTACTCCGGCGACCTGTTCACCGCGGCCGGGGTCACGCCGCCCGCCACGATCGACGAGCTCGAAGACGTCGACACCGCGATCCGCGATTCGGGTGTCGCCCCGATCGCGGTCGGAGCCAAGGACGCATGGCCCGCGGCGCACTGGTACTACAACTTCGCGCTGCGCGCCTGCTCGAAGGCGACGATGGACGAAGCCGCCGCGAGCCGCGAGTTCGACGACCCGTGCTGGCTCGCCGCGGGCGAGAACCTCCAGGCCTTCCTCGACACCGAGCCGTTCAACGACGGCTTCCTGACCACCGCCGCTCAGCAGGGGGCGGGGTCGTCCGCAGGCCTCATCGCGAACGGACAGGCGGCCATGGAGCTCATGGGCGCCTGGAATCCGGGCGTCATCGCCTCGCTGACCCCGGACGAGCAGCCCAAGCCCGATCTGCTCTGGTTCCCGTTCCCCGAGGTGGACGGCGGAGACGGCGAACCCGGCGCCATGATGGGCGGCGTCGACGGCTACTCGTGCTGGGTGAATGCGCCGAAGGAGTGCGTGGACTTCTTGAACTTCATCGTCGAGAAGGACAACCAGGAGGGCTACGCCGAGGCGTTCGTCACGCTCCCCGCGTCGAAGGACGCGCAGGGCGTGGTGACCGACCCGGCACTGCAGGAGGTGCTCGCCGCCTACAACGAGGCGCCCTACGTCTCGGTCTGGCTCGACACCCTCTACGGCCAGAACATCGGCAACGCGCTCAACGTCGCCGTCGTGGACATGTTCGCGGGCAAGGGCGACGCCCAGGCCATCGTGGACGCGGTCAACGACGCGGCCGCGAAGTCCTGAGCACGGCTGCTCGATGGCTACCGTGCGCGATTCCTCGCAGGTGACCGCGGACGCGTCCGGCATGCCGGACGCCGACGGGGGCAGCGTTCGGACGCTGCCC
>JBEVLS010000289.1:0-4659 GCA_040509015.1 Microbacterium sp. | reverse complement strand
GGCACGGTCGGCGTGAAGCCCACGTACGGCGGCGTCAGCCGCTACGGCGCGATCGCGCTCGCGTCGTCGCTGGACCAGGTCGGCCCGGTCACGCGCACGGTCCTCGACGCAGGCCTCCTCCACGACGTCATCGGCGGTCACGACCCTCACGACTCGACGTCGCTCGCCGACGCGTGGCCGTCGTTCGCCGCAGCCGCACGCGAGGGCGCCTCGGGCGAGGTGCTCAAGGGCCTCAAGGTCGGCGTCATCCGCGAGCTACCCGACAGCGGCTTCCAGCGGGGCGTGTCCGAGTCGTTCCGCGACGCGCTGTCGGCGATGGAGGCGCAGGGTGCGGAGATCGTCGACATCAGCGCCCCGCACTTCGAATACGGCGTCGCGGCGTACTACCTCATCCTCCCCGCCGAGGCGTCGAGCAACCTCGCCAAGTTCGATTCGGTCCGTTTCGGCATGCGCGTCACTCCGCACGCCTCGGCGACCGTCGAAGAGGTCATGGCCGCGACCCGCGAGGCCGGTTTCGGCGACGAGGTGAAGCGACGCATCATCCTCGGCACCTACGCCCTCTCGGCCGGCTACTACGACGCGTACTACGGGTCGGCCCAGAAGGTCCGCACGCTCATCCAGCGCGACTTCGACGACGCCTTCTCGCAGGTCGACGTCATCGCGACGCCGTCGGCGCCGACGACGGCCTTCAAGATCGGCGAGAAGATCGACGATCCGCTGCAGATGTACCTGAACGACGTCACGACGATCCCCGCCAACCTGGCCGGTGTGCCGGGCATCTCGATCCCGTCGGGGCTCGCCGCCGAGGACGGCCTCCCGGTCGGCATCCAGTTCCTCGCCCCTGCCCGCGAGGACGCGCGTCTCTATCGCGTCGGAGCGGCGCTCGAAGCGGCGCTCGTCGACACGTGGGGAGGCCCGCTGCTCGACAGAGCGCCGGCGCTCGGCACGAACGGAGGTGCCCGCTGATGGGCAAGGACAAGCTGATGGGCTTCGACGAGGCGCTCGAGCTGTTCGAGCCGGTGCTCGGCTTCGAGGTGCACGTCGAACTCAACACCGAGACCAAGATGTTCTCGGCCGCAGCCAACCCCGCGCACTCCGCGAACCATTCGGCGGCTCCCAACACCCTGGTCGCCCCCGTCGACATGGGGCTCCCGGGTGCGCTCCCCGTCGTCAACGAGACCGCCGTGCGGTACTCGATCAGCCTCGGGCTGGCGCTGGGCTGCTCGATCGCCCCGTCGAGCCGGTTCGCTCGCAAGAACTACTTCTACCCCGACCTGGGCAAGAACTACCAGATCTCGCAGTACGACGAGCCCATCGCGTTCGAGGGCTCGGTCGACATCGAACTGGCCGGCGGCGACATCGTCACCGTGCCCATCGAGCGTGCGCACATGGAGGAGGACGCCGGCAAGCTCACCCACGTCGGCGGCGCGACCGGCCGCATCCAGGGTGCCGAGTACTCGCTCGTCGACTACAACCGCGCCGGTGTGCCGCTGGTCGAGATCGTCACGAAGCCGATCTTCGGCGCCGAGCACCGAGCCCCCGAGATCGCCAAGGCGTATGTGGCCACGATCCGCGACATCGTGATCTCGCTGGGCATCTCCGAGGCGCGCATGGAGCGCGGCAACCTGCGCTGCGACGCGAACGTGTCGCTGCGACCCCGCGGTCAGGAGAAGCTCGGCACACGCACCGAGACGAAGAACGTCAATTCGATGCGGTCGGTCGAGCGCGCGGTCCGCTACGAGATCCAGCGCCAGGCGGCGATCCTCGCCGCCGGTGGCACGATCACGCAGGAGACCCGCCACTGGCACGAAGACACCGGCACGACCTCCCCGGGTCGCCCGAAGTCCGATGCCGACGACTACCGGTACTTCCCCGAACCCGATCTGCTGCCCGTCGCGCCGTCGATCGAGCTGATCGAGAAGCTGCGGTCCGAGCTCCCCGAGCCGCCCGCCGCGCGTCGTCGCCGCTTGAAGGGCGACTGGGGCTTCACCGACCTCGAATTCCAGGACGTCGTCAACGGCGGGCTCCTCGCCGAAGTCGAGGCCACGGTCGCCGCGGGCGCCTCACCGGCGGCCGCTCGCAAGTGGTGGACGGGCGAGCTGTCGCGCGTCGCGAACGCCGCCGGCAAGGAGCCCGCCGAACTCGTCGAGCCCGCCGCGGTCGCCGAGCTGCAGAAGCTCGTCGACGCCGGCACGCTGACCGACAAGCTCGCTCGCCAGGTGCTCGAAGGCATGATCGCCGGTGAAGGCGCCCCGCAGCAGATCGTGGACGCCCGTGGACTGGCAGTGGTCTCCGACGACGGCGCCCTCATCGCGGCGATCGACGACGCCCTCGCCGCCCAGCCCGACGTCCTCGCGAAGATACGCGACGGCAAGGTCCAGGCCGCCGGCGCGGTCATCGGTGCCGTCATGAAGGCGATGAAGGGGCAGGCGGATGCCGCGCGCGTCCGGGAGCTCGTGCTGGAGCGGGCCGCGCAGTAGCGTGTCGGCGGCCCCTGAGAGGATCGGAACATGGGGCGCGGTGACGGAACGGGCCGGCTCGTCTCACCCGAGGGTGCGGATGATGCCGGCACGGGCATCCTCCACGTCGACATGGACGCGTTCTACGCGGCCGTCGAGGTGCTCGACGACCCTTCTCTGAAGGGCAAGCCGATCATCATCGGCGCGCCCGAGAGCCGGTCGGTGGTGTCGAGCGCCTCCTACGAGGCTCGACGGTTCGGTGTGCGCTCGGCGATGCCGGTCAGCCAGGCGCTGCGCCTCTGCCCGACCGCGATCGTCGTGCCTCCGCATTTCGACCGGTACCTCGCGCTGTCCGCGCGGGTGATGGAGATCTTCCGCGAGTTCACGCCGCTCGTCGAACCGCTGTCGATCGACGAGGCGTTCCTCGATGTGCGCGGCGCCGGGCGGCTGTGGGGGAGTCCGGGCGAGATCGCGCGACTGCTTCGTCAGCGCGTGCTCGACGAGACGGGGCTCACGTGCTCGATCGGCGTCGCGGCGACCAAGCACGTCGCCAAGATGGCCTCGACGATCTCCAAGCCCGACGGACTGCTGATCGTGCCGGAAGCAGACACGGCGGCGTTCCTCGGGCCGAGGTCGGTGCGGGCGCTGTGGGGCGTCGGCCCCAAGGCGTCCGAATCGCTCGAGAGCCGCGGCATCCGCACCGTCGCCGACATCCTCGACGCACCGCGCGATGTGCTCGAGCGTGCGCTCGGCCCCGCGATGGGCGACCGCGTCTGGCATCTCGCACGCGGGATCGACGCCCGTGAGGTCGACACGACCCGCATCGAGAAGAGCATCGGTCACGAAGAGACCTTCCACGACGACATCGGCGACACCGGCATCCTGCGATCGGAGTTCCGTCGCCTCGCCGACCGCGTGGGCGCGCGCCTGCGATCGGGCGGCTGGGAGGCCAGGACGATCGCCATCAAGGTGCGCTTCGCCGACTTCACCACGATCAGCCGGTCGCAGTCGCTCGCCGAGCCGACGGCGGTGAGCCAGCGCATCGGCGATGCCGCGCTCGAGCTCTTCGACGCGGTGGAGCGTCGGCTGCCGATCCGACTCGTCGGCGTGCGGGCAGAGAAGCTCAGCCAGTCCGGGTCAGCGGCCCTCGCTCTGTGGGACGACGACGAGGACTGGAGACGCCTCGAGGGTGCGCTCGACGATGCGACGGCCAAGTTCGGACGCGGTGTCGTCACACGCGCGACGCTCCTGGGCAAGGTGCGCGGCGGCAACACGCTTCCGTCCAATCCGCTCCCGCCGCGAACGGACTGAAACTCTTCTGGGCGGGGGCCGCCGCGCGGGGTAGCGTGGACCCATGCCCAACATCGCACTCGAGCTCTCCAAGCAGTCCGCCGCCTTCGGAGTCAAGAGCGCCTACGGCGAGCCGCAGGACGTCAACGGCGTGACGATCATCCCCGTCGCCGTGACGTGGTCGGGATACGGCGGAGGATCCGACGACACCGGCAACGGCGGAGGCGGTGGCGGCGGGTACGCGGTGCCCGTGGGCGCCTACATCCGCAAGGGCGACGATCTGCGGTTCGAGCCGAACCTCGTCTCGCTCCTCGCCGTCGGCATCCCCTTCATCTGGATCGCCGGTCGCGCACTCAGCCGTGTCATCCGGGCCCTCAAGAAGTAGCACCGACCCCGTCACCGCGGCCATCGACGCCGCAGCGACGAGGGTGCTCGCCGCGACGACGGCGATCGGGGCGACCAATCCCGTGATCCTCGTCGACGGCCGAAGCGGCGCAGGAAAGACGAGTCTCGCGCGGCAGCTCGTCGCCCGATGGCCGTTGCGCGGACGCGTGCAGCTGGTGGCGCTGGATTCGGTCTACCCCGGCTGGGACGGCCTCGAGGCCGGAGTCGAGCTCGCGCGGGAGAACATCCTCAATCCTCACGCGCGCGGGCTCGTCGGCGTGTGGCAGCGCTGGGACTGGGATGCGGCGGCGCCCGCCGAGGCACACGCGGTGGACCCTTCGCTCCCTCTCATCGTCGAGGGTTCTGGGCTGCTCACGTCACGGACGGGCCGTCTCGGCGACCTGCGCGTGTGGCTCGAATCGCCTCAGCGATCGCGGCGGCAGCGCGCGCTGGACCGCGACGGCGACACCTACCGTCCGCATTGGGACAGCTGGGCAGCTCAAGAGGACGCCCACATCGCGCGCGA
>JBEVLS010000288.1:0-10833 GCA_040509015.1 Microbacterium sp. | reverse complement strand
CCCCCGATGCGGAACGCACCGCCGAAGAACGCCAGCACGCCGGTGAAGATCGACGTGTCGTGCGTGACGCCGAGGTACTGCACGGCGCTCGCGTCGACGGCGGCTGCCCGCAGCGCCGCCGCATACGCCGCACCGTCACCACGCAGAGGGTCGTACTCCGCCGTCAGGATCACGGCGGGCGGGAGTCCCGCGTGCGATGCCGCCCGCAGCGGCGACGCGTACGGCTCATGGGCCCGCTTCGCGGCCGGCAGGTAGGTGCGGGCGACCGAGCGGAGCTCCCTGAGCGCGATGAGGCTCGGGATGCCGAGCGCCCGCGTCGCGCGCAGGTCGAGCGTCCGGCCGGTGAGATCGAGCACGGGCACCTCGAGCACCTGCAGCCGCAGAGGGTGCTGCGCGCGATCACGGTTCACCAGAGTGAGGGCGGCCGCGATGTTGGCCCCCGCCGAGATGCCGGCGACGCCGATCCGCGCCGCGTCGATCCCGAGCTCGTCCGCCTCGGCGAAGACCCACTCGAGCGCGGCGAAGGCCTGCTCGACCTGCACCGGGTAGCGGTGCTCGGGAGCGAGGGCGTAGTCGACGGCGACGATGGCGACGCCCGCGTCCTGTGCGCGGCGGCGGAAGGCGGCATCCGTCGTCGGGTAGTCGATGCCCCCGATGCGGAACGCACCGCCGAAGAACGCCAGCACGCCGGGGACGGGGCCGGTGGTCTCGGAGGGCCGGTAGATCCGCACGCGGAACGGCGGCGACCCGGCGACCTCGTGCTCGGTGGTCGGCACATCAGGGCCGGGGGTGCCCACGGTGCGCAGTTCGGTGCGGTCCCACGCGAGAGCCGCGCGGCGGTGACGCGCGCGCGGGCTCAGTCGCGGCTTGTCCGACGAGGATGCCGGCGGTTCCGGCGCGCGCCCGAACGGCCAGAGCGACGCCAGGCGCGTGCGAGCCGAGCCGAGCGCCTGATCGAGCAGGTACCGGCGATGCACGCGCAGGCGCTCGGCGAAGAACGGATCGAGGGGCACGTGACCATTCGACCACGGCGCGCGACCGACGGGCGCGGCCGGTCCGCGCATCTCGTCCGACGCCCTCACCGACCGCGGAGCACCGCGTCGTCGAAGCGCTCGTAGCCGGAGTAGTCCAGCAGCCCGTAGAGGTCGTCCTTCGTCTGCATGTCCTCCAGGGATCTCGCCTGCGAACCTCGCTCCAGGATCTCGCGCAGGCCTGCGGCCGCCGCCCCCATGGCGAGACGCATGAGCGTCATCGGGTAGACCGCCAGTTGATAGCCGAGATCGCGCGCCTCGGCCTGGGTGAGCGGCGGACGCCCGCCGAATTCATTGAGATTGATCATGAGCGGCGCGTCGACGGCGGCGCGGAAGCGCGCGTACTCTCCGTGGTCGCGCAGGGCTTCGGGGAAGACCGCGTCCGCGCCGGCATCGACGAACGCCTGAGCACGCTCGATCGCGGCATCCAGCCCCACCGCCGCGCGGGCATCGGTGCGGGCGATGATGACGAAGTCCTTGCGTCGGCGTCCCGCGACGGCGGCGCGGATGCGCCTCACCGCCGCGTCCTCCGCCACCACTTCGACGCCGTCCGAGTGTCCGCAGCGCTTGGGATTGACCTGGTCTTCGATGTGGCAGCCCGAGACCCCGGCATCCTCGAGGGACTGAATGGTGCGCGCGGCGTTGGCCGGCTCGCCGAACCCGGTGTCGGCGTCGACGACCGCGGGGATGTCCACCATTCGTGCGATCTGGTGCGCGCGCGCGGCGACCTCGGTGATGGTCGTCAGCCCGATGTCGGGCAGACCGAGGTCGGCCGCGATCATGTGGCCGGAGATGTAGACACCGGGCGCGCCTGCCTGTTGGATCAGTTGAGCGCTCAGCACGTTGAACGCTCCCGGCATCACGGTGAGACCAGCCCCTTCGAGCGACCGGCGCAGACTGCGTCGCTTGGATTTCGCGGTCACAGCGGATGCGAGCATGACACTCCTCTTCTCATAATGTGCGAATGACACTTTCGTGTGCTGGTAATCTTGCGGAATGACTTCCGCGGATGCGACACCACAGCCCGGCCGCGTCGCGGGAGCCGAGAGCGGGCGCCGACTGCTGTCGGTCCTGCTCTGCTTCACCGCGGACAGGCCGCTGTGGACCGTCCCCGATCTCTCCGGCGAATTGAGCATGAGCTCGTCGATGGTCTATCGCTACATCGCGCTGCTGAGAGAAGTCGGTCTCGTGGATTCGGCCGGCGGCGGCACCTACCGCATCACCGACCGGGCCGTGTCGCTGGCCGGCGCGGCGAAGGCGGCGGGCCGACCGCTCGCCGAGGCCGCCGCCGCGGTTCTGCAGAGGCTCCGCGACGAGATCGACGAGACGGTGCTCGTCGCCCGGCGCGGAGGGTGGCGCGTGTTCACCGTCGACCGCGTCGAATCCCGCAAGCCCGTGCGACTCCAGTTCGAGCCCGGCCAGGCGATGACGCTGCACACCGGCTCCCTCGCGCGCGTGCTGCTGGCGGCGATGCCGCCTCTCGAGCGCGACGCGTATGTCGCGCAGCTCGACCCGTCGGTGCGCACGAACGGCCATCTGACACCCGAGTCCCTCGACGCGGTGCAGCGCGACGGGTGGACCGAGAGCTTCGAAGAGGTCGACGAGGGCATCTGGGGTGTCGCGGCGCCGATCCGCGTCGGCACCGAGACGCTCGGCGCGCTCGGGTGCGCGGCGCCGATCTACCGGAACGATGCGAAGAAGCGCGCCCTGATCCGCGACCTGATCGTCGAGGGTGCGGCCGACATCTCGCGGGAACTCGCCGACCGTCACTGACTCGAGCGTGCCGCGACGCCGGTGAGGTCTTCGACGAATGCGGCGACGCGGTCGGTCATCTCGCCCTCGTACCCGTGGTACCAGTGGTCCGACGGTCCGATCCGGGCCGAGGACACCGGCGGCGCGAGTCGCGCGGAGATGTCGGACCACAGACCATCGCGCGATTCTGTTCCCCCCCACCCGAAGAGCACGGGGGACGGCAGGGCGTTCACGCGGTCGATCCACAACTCCGATCCGGCGCTCTCGCTGCGCTCGAGGAGAGAGCGAGCGCTGATCGCCCAGTACCACGAGGGCAGCGCGATCAGCTCGTCCGGACGCCCCGCCGCGACGAGCTCTCTCGCGCGATCGAGCGCAGCGCGGAGAGCGCTGTCCTCGGGGTACCACCACGCGAGGGCCACCTTGTTGTCGGTCAGCGGAGACAGCAGGATGCGGCCGACGATGTCGTCGCCTTCGGGAGTGTAGACGCCCGCATAGTAGCCGCCGGAGGAGTGCCCGGACATCACGATGCGGGTGTAGCCCTCTCCGCGCAGGAAGTCCACGGCGGCGCGGATGTCGGCCTCGCCGTCGGGCAGGGATTCGTACATTCCACCAGCGACGGGCGTGTCTTCGCGGTCGGTGTTGTACGCCAGGGAATGGCAGCGCATGTTGAACGCGAAGTGCGCCACGCCGCGGAGAGCGTCGGGAAGCCATCGCGCGTGGATGTCGAGCATCGTCGCGCCCTTGCCGTGGATGTGCAGCAGCACGACGTCGGCGCCGGCGGGTGCCTCGGCCGCGTAGAGCAGACCGTCGAGGTTCCACCCATCGGCCGTGGTGAACGTGACGGCCTCGACGCGTCGACGGCGGGTGATCTCGGTCACGGGACTCCTCAGTGCAGGACGGTGCCGCCGTCGACGACGACGGTCTGGCCGGTGATCGCACGGGCGGCCGGCGAGGTCAGGAAGCGCACGGTCCCGACGACGTCGGCGACCGTCAGATCGATCGGGAGGGCGCGCGAGGCGCGGAACGCCGCGCGCTGTTCGTCGTTCCACACCGAAGCGTTGCGTTCGGTGGCGATGAGCCCGGGGGCGACGGCGTTGACGCGCACGCCGTCGGGCCCGAGGGCGAGCGCGAGGGATCGCGTCATGCCGATCACCCCAGCCTTCGCGGCGGCGTAGTGGATCATCTGCGGGTGCCCCTTGAGGGCGATGGCCGACGTGAGGTTCACGACGGCTCCCCCGCGCGCGCGCAGGCCTTCGCGGCATCCCCACACGGTGAAGTACCCCGAGTCGAGGTTGACGCGCGCCGACGACGACCACGCCTCGGGAGTGAGGTCGTCCACCGACATCGTGGGCCAGACGCCGACCGCGTTGACGAGCACGTCGACCTCGCCGATCCCCGAGAGGATGCCCGTGACCGCCGCGTCCGACACGTCGGCGACGTGTCCGACGCCGCCCACCGACGCCGCGACGGAGTGCGCGGCATCCGATCGGTCGACGACGTGCACGGCGAACCCGTCAGCCGCGTACGAGCCGGCGAGCGCGCGACCGATCTCGCCGGCTCCCCCGGCGATCACCACGGTGCCGCTCACGCGGGTGCCCCGAGGAGGTCGCGCGCCTGATCGATCGTCACGACCTCGCCGATCTTGGCCTGGATGTCGAACAGGTTCGCCTCGTGGGGGCCGGGCAGGCGGTCGCCGACCGCGTCGCCGACGACGACCGGGATGAAGCCGGACTGCATGCAGTCGGTGGCGGTCGCGCGGATGCAGCCGCTCGTGGTCAGGCCGACGATCACGACGGTGTCGGCGCGCAGCGCCGCGAGAGTCGCCGCGAGCGACGTGCCCGCGAAGGCGCTCGGGTACTGCTTCACGATCTCGATGTCGCCCTCGCCCGGTGCGAGGCCGTCGATGTAGCCGCTGAAGGGGCTGTCGGGCGCGAACCACTTCAAGGCGGGCACCTTCCGCACGAACACGCCGCCGTCGCGGCCGTTCGCCTCGTGCAGCACCCGGGTGATGACCACGGGCACGCCGGCGGCATCCGCTGCCGCCCGGATCGCGCGCATCGCCTCGACCGCGTCCTCGACGCCGGCGTAGAGCGGGCAGGCCGGATCGGTGTAGGCCTCGCACGGGTCGACGATGAGCAGAACGGGGCGCGCACCGGGCGACAGCCGGCCCTGCAGGCCGGCGTCGGCGTAGTCGGAGGCGTCGCTCACGCGATCGCCTCGTCGAAGGCGTCCACCTGCACGAATGCCTTGGAGGCGAGCACGGGGGCGATCGCGCCGGTCACGACAGCCTGGTGCGCGGGGTGGGCGCCGTATGCGCGCCACGCGTCCTCGCTGGCGAAGGTGAGGCGGAAGAGCACGTCGCCGTTGCCCTCCTTCAGGCCGAGGTCGGTGCCGACCTCGACGCGCTCGAGTCCGTCGATCCGGCCCACGAGTCCGAGAAGGCCGTCCGCGATGGCGCGTCGGTCCTCGACCGTCGCGCTGTCGATGAGGGTGAGGAGTCCGATGTGCATGACCATGTGCTTGTCCTTCCGCGGGGTGGGGTGCTCAGTGCTCGGAGAAGAGCGAGCCGAAGCCTTCGAGGCGGTCGTCGATGCCGTTGGTGCGGTATGCCGCCCACACCGTGGCGGTGTTGATCGCGATGACGGGCTTGCCGAGTTCGATCTCCATCTCGGCGGCGACCTTCGAGGCGGCGAGGTTCGTGCCCGCCTGCAGCAGCACGTCGACATCGGGCGCGTCCACCGCACGGAACGCCGCCTTGATCTCGTCCGGCGTCACATCGCCGATCGAGGTCGCCGTCTCGCACTTGAGACCGTGCACGTCGTGCACCTCGTAGCCGATCTGCTCGAAGAAGTCGCGCACCTGGGCATCGCCGACCGGCTGATAGGGCGTGATGACGCCGATCTTCTTGGCGCCGTAGACGTCGAGCGCCATCTTGCACGCCATCGCGCCCGTCGTCACGTCGAGGCCGTCCGAGAGCTCGCCCATCCAGCGCGCGAACTCCTCGGCGCCGTCCTTGCCGCCCCAGAACGTCTCCGCGCTCATTCCCATGACCAGCGAGTCGACCTTCGCGGTCACGACGTCGCGCACGGCGCGCCCGATCTCGGTGCGCAGGTTCTCGAGGAACGACACGAACGACGCGTCGTCGTCGAGCACCGGCTGGGGGATGTAGATGCGACCGGTGTGCCACGAGACGCCCTCCACGCGCATCCAGTTGAACTCGGCCTCGACGACGGTGTTCGTCGACGGCAGGATGAGCCCGAACTGGGCGCGGGGCGAAGTGATGCTGGTCATGGATGCTCCTCGGATCAGGCGGTGGCGGGGACGAGGGACAGGGCGATGCCGACCCCCGAGAGAGTGAGACGGCGCAGGCTGGGCAGGGCTGCGGCATCCGTCGTCGTGACGACGAGCGGCACGTCCGGGATCGCCCGGGTGATCTCGTGCAGCACGTCGGGGTCGGTCACGTCGACGACGCCGAAGAAGTCGGCGCCCGCGTCGACGTAGGCACGGCCGCGCTCGATGATCTCCGCCGTGGCGGCGTGGCCTGCCGAGGCCATCGTCCCGATCAGCAGCACGTCGCGGCGCAGGCCGTGGGTCTGCGCGATCGCGGCGACCACCGCCTGCGGAGTCGAGTGGCGGTCCGTGATGTCGAGCGCGGCGAGGCGGGCGCGCTCGGCGATGGCGATCGCCGCCCCCGCTTGGGCGAGATCGTCGAGTTCCGCGATGAGCGGCGCATCCGACGTCTCGACGATCTCGGCGAGCTCGTCCGAGTCCCACGGCACGCGGTCCGCCGGCAGGTAGGCCACCGCCGCGTCCCCGTGCCCGAGCGGCGCCCCGAGCAGGGTGCGCTCGCGGATCGCGTCCGACAGCGCCTGGCCCGCCGGCGTCGGCGCGGCGCCGCGAACGGGGCTGAGTCCCCGGCGCATGCGTCGCCGCGAGGTCTCGAACGACGCGAGCATCGACGTCCCGCGCAGGTAGGCGCGAGCGCGTTCCGGATCGGCGGCGATCTCGCCCATCTCGTTCTTGCGGTCGGCGCGTTCGCGGTCGTCGCGCTGGCGCATCTCTTCGTAGTTGCGCTGGGTGTTGCGCTGCACGTCGACCGCCGCCGCGTCGTAGCGCACCCGCGCGTACGTCTCGATCGCGCGCTTCGGGTCGCCGCCGTCGAGGGCGAACGCGATCGCCTCGACGGCCGCGTGCGCATCGTGGATGCCGCTGTTCATGCCCATGCCGCCGAGCGGATTGTTGATGTGCGCGGCGTCGCCGGCGAGGAACACCCGGCCGAGGCCGAAGGTGGCCGCGAGCCGCTGGTGCACCCGATAGATCGTGCTGTGGGCGACGGGGTACGGCTCGTCGAGGGCGATGACGCCTTGGAGGCGCTCTTCGATGCGGTCGGGATGCTGCGCGTCCTCGTCGGACTCGCCCTCGGCGATCGGGAACAGCACGCGCCAGTGCTGCGGAGTGCGCAGCAGCACACCCCAGTCGTCGGGGTCGTAGACGTAGCTGACGTAGGCGAGGTCCTCGAAGTCCTCGAGGAAGTCGTGCGTCGTGGATGCCACGAGGAACCGCTCGGGGTAGGTGACCCCCTCGAACGCGATGCCCAGGGACTGGCGCACGGCCGAGCCCGCGCCGTCGGCCGCGATGACCCAATCGGCCCGGTAGCTCGGTTCGCGCCCGTCGCCGGGCAGGAACACGTAGGCGCAGTCGCGTCCGTTCTCGACCCGGTCGACAGGGGCACCGAAGCGCAGGGTGACGTGCGGCATCGCCTCGAGGTGGCGGCGGATGATGCGGGTGAGCGTGCCCTGCTCGTTCTGGATGCGGAACGGGAAGTCCGTGTCGCCGGCGAGCAGCGCCATGTCGAGGTGGGCGATGAGCTCGCGGTTGTGCCCACGGTACTGGAAGCCGGGAGCCTTCAACCCTGTCTGCATGAGCTCCTCGACCACCCCGAGCTCGCTGAGGATCTCGAGGCTCGGCGGGTGGAAGGTGGAGGCCCGGGACTCGGTCGCGAGGTCGTCGCCGCCTTCGAGGACGGTGACGGCGTAGCCCTTGCGGGCGAGACTGAGCGCGGCGGTCATTCCGACGGGGCCCATGCCGACGACCACGATGGTGGCCTGCGGGTCAACGGTCATCTCGGTGGTGCCTTTCGGTGTTGCTGTGGCTGTCTGCGGGGCGCGAGGCGCCGGCGGTGCGGTCGGTCACGATGTCGGCGAAGCCGCCGAGGGGCTGGCCCGCGACCGTCAGCTGACCCCCGTCCACGGGCAGGACGTGCCCGGTGATCATGGACGCGTCGGACGACAGCAGGAAGGAGATCGCGCGGGCGACCTCGACGGGTTCGCCGAGCGAGCGCTGGGGGACGGGGGCCGTGAGGGCCGCCTCGCCGTGCTTGGCGCGGAGGAATTCGGTGATCGGGGTGGCGATGAGACCGGGGGCGACGGCGTTGACGCGGATGCCGTACGGGCCGAGTTCGGTCGCGAGGGCGTGAGTGAGGGCGATGATCGCCCCCTTGGAGGCGTGATAGTGGGCGCCGAGACCGTTGACGTAGCCGAATCCGGCGGTCGACGAGACGGTGACGATCGATCCTCCCCGGCCCGCGTCGATCAGGCCCCGGGCGACGCTGCGGGCGGCGACGACCGTGCCGAGCACGTTGACGTCGAGCGTCTGCTTCCAGACCTCGATCGTGGACTCGGCGAAAGGCTCCTTCACGGAGATCCCGGCGCATGTCACGACTCCGTCGAGGCCGTCGGCCACGATCGCGTCGACAGCCGCCTCGAGGGCAGCGGCGTCCGAGGCGTCGACGACCGTCCACGTGCCGCGCAGGTCGTCGTCGAGCGCGTGCCACCATGCCGCCGTCTCGGGGTCGGCGCCACTGCGATCGAGCACCGAGACGCGGGTGCCGCCCGCGGCGAGGTGCTGCGCGGTCGCCGCGCCGATTCCCGACGCGCCGCCGGTGATGAGGACGTGGCTCACAGTGCTCCTGACATGCGGGTGTCGATCGTGGGGACGGGGTGGCCGCCCACCGGCGGCACCGCGACCGAGACCTGGCCGCCCTCGACGGGCAGGACGTGCCCGGTGGTGAACGAGGCCGCCGGTGACAGCAGCCACTCGATGGCGGCCGCGAGCTCGTCGGGCTCGGCCAGGCGACCGGCGGGCGCGCGGGCGGCCAGTGCGGCCTCGCCGAGATCGTCGCGTTGAGCGGCGCTCATCGGGGTGCGCACGAGCCCGGGCGCGACGCAGTTGACCCGGATGCCGTGACGGGCGAGATCCCCCGCCATCGAGCGGGTGAGTCCGACGACCGCGGATTTCGATGCGTGGTACGCGGCGCCCAGGCCCGCGACATAGCCGATCCCGGCCGTCGAGGCGAGGGTGACGATGCTTCCCGGACGCCCCTCCTCGACGAGCAACCGCGCGACCGCCTGCGCCGCGGCGAGCGTGCCGCCGAGGTTCACCGCCATCGTGCGGGCGAAGCCCTGCGCTTCGGCGTCGAGCACGGTGTCGCGGTCGGCGACGCCGGCGCAGGCCGCCAGGCCGTCGACGGGCTCGACCTGCGAGGCGCTGTCGATCGCGCGGGCCACGGCTGCGGCATCCGTCACGTCGACGACGTGCCACTCGCCGCGCGCGGTCTCGGGGAGCTGCGCCCACCACGCTCGCGTCTCACCGCCGACCCGGTCGAGGACCGAGATGCGGTGACCGTGCGCCGCCAGGCGGTGCGCCAGGGATTCTCCGATCCCCGACGCACCCCCCGTGATGACGGCGTGTGTCACGGAGCAGCCACGTCGATGGACTCGTCCGTCACGTATGCGCCGTCTTCGTAGTGACCGATCGTGGCGCTGAACGAGAGCTGTCCGGATTCGCTGCCCGAATGCACACCGCAGATCCCGGTCGACTCGGGAAGCTCGAGCAGCGCCTGCTGCACGGCCTCCGCGTCGGTCGAGCCGGCAGCCTCGATCGCGTCGAAGAGCAGGTTCGCACCGTCGTAGGCGATGGCGGCGTACTCGGTGGGTGCGGTGCCCCACTCCTCTTCGTAGGCGGCGGACCAGTCGAACAGCGCGCCCTCGGTCGCCGCCGACGGCACGCACTGGTTGCGGTTGTAGATCGTGTCGAAGCCGTCGTAGTTCAGCTGGTCGTAGGTGCCCGGCTGGACACCGGCGACGAAGCTCGGCAGCTTCACGCCCGCCGTGGCGAGTGCGTTCGCCGCGACGATGTAGTCGGCCTGCTGTCCGTAGATGAACAGCATCTCGGCGTCCGAGCCGCGCAGGGTGTTGGCCTGCGTCGAGAGGTCGACGTCGCCGGACTGGAAGATCTCCTCGTCGACGACCTCGAACCCGAACTCGTCGGCGGCTTCGTGGACGACCTCGGAGGCGCCGGTGCCGAGCTCGCCGCTCTCGCGCAGCAGAGCGATCTTGGTGACGCCGAGCTCTTCCACGGCGAACTGGGTGGCGGCGGTCGTCGTGATGCCGTCGTGCGACGTCATGCCGAAGGCCCAGTCGCTCGCAGCGGCGAGCTTCGCGTTGGTTCCGCCCATGATGACGGGGATGCCGGCGCGGTCGACCTGCGTCATGACCGCGAAGCCCTGCGTGCTCACGGGGAATCCGATCACTGCCGCGGGGTCCTCGCTGGTGATGCGGTTGAAGGCGTTGAGGGCCGTGGCGTCGTCGGCGCCGGTGTCCTCCTGCACGATGCGCACAGTGGCTCCGTTGATCCCGCCGGCCTCGTTGATCTCGTTGACGGCCATCTCGATACCGTGCGACATCGGCTCGCCGAGGACCGCGGAGCCGCCCGTGGTGGGAAGCGCCACACCGACGACGATCTCGCCGCCGGACGCTTCTCCGCCGGAGCCGCTGTCTCCCCCGCCGCTGCAGGCCGAGAGCGCGAGCGCTCCGATGGCGACGGCAGCGAAGGCCACCGGCTTCATGGACTTACGTGTCATTGCTGTTCCTCACTCGATGTGGTTCTGGGTTGGGTGTTCGGGTCGTCGGTCGTGCAGGCGGGTTGCTGCTACGACCCCAGGTAGGCCTTGCGGACTTCGGGTTCGTCGCCGAGCGTGGCCGCCGGCCCC